>JBHHYG010000028.1:0-18311 GCA_046757445.1 Acidobacteriota bacterium | reverse complement strand
GATGTCCTCGGCCGTCTCGAGGAGATCCGAGATCTCCTGATGTGTGCGGAAGACGAGGATGCTGCCGCCAGTCTTGCCCAGTCGGAGCCGGTCGTTGTGTTGCAGCTTCTGGCGACTGACGCGGCAGTCGTTGACGAAGGTGCCGTTGGTGCTTTCCAGATCCTCGACCCAGTAGCTGCCATCCTCGAAGCCGACGGTGGCGTGTTCTCTGGATACCGTCGGGTCGAGCACTTGCAGTTCGTTCGAGGTGCGGCGGCCGAGGCTCAGCACGCTATGGCCGAGTGCGATGAAGGTTTCGTTGCCTTCGGGATCCTGCAGGATCAGGTGCGGCCCATCGCGCCGAGACTCTTGCTCCGACTGCGTCATCGCCGAGCTACCCCGATGCATCGGCTCGCAACAAGGCGGCAGCCACAGCGGCCAGCACCGCCCCAATGGCCGGGCCGATCCAGTAAACAAGATGGTTCGTCCACACGCCGGCAGCGAGCGCTGGGCCGAAGGCGCGAGCGGGGTTCATGGCGGCACCGGTGAGCGGCCCGCCGACCAGGATGTCGAAGACCAGCACCAGACCGATGGCGAAGCCGTAGACATTTTTCGGGGCGCGCTCGTCGATGGCGACCTGCAGTACGGTAAAGACCAACAGGAACGTCAACACCGTCTCGATGTAGACGCCGGTGGAAAAAGCAACGCTCGCTCCCAGCGAGGGGGTGCCGAGCTGTACCGGCAACCAAACCTCAGCGGCGAAAGTACGCACGAGCAGCAAGCCAGCGAGGGCCGCGCCGAGCAGCTGCGAGATCACGTAAATGACCGCCATGGCCGGTCGGATGGCGCCAGACAGCAACACCCCCAGGGTGACCGCCGGGTTGATGTGACCGCCGGAGACGTGCCCGGTGGCGGTTACCATGATGGCCAGCACCAGACCGTGCGCGATGGCGATGCCGAGCAGGCCCACCTCGCCACCGCTGTACTGGTTGGTGCAAATCGAAGCGGCACCGACGAAGGTGAGCGCGAAGGTTCCGATCAACTCGGCCAGACACCGTTTCCACCAGTCGGGGGTCATGCTGTTTCTCGTTAAACGGTCTGTTGATAATCGAGGAATCGGGCCGCATTCTAGCGGCGCTGATCGAAGAATGTCAACGAATCCGAGCTCTGTACAAGGCCCGTTTCTCACTCGTATCTCATTGTCTGTCAATAAGTTATAGATATGCTGACAGAATTCGAATCGATTGAACGGGGGTCACCCCTGTGACATAATCGATGTGGCTGTCAGGTGGCCGCGATCGAGCCCCTGCCGCCTCATTTTCCGACCAGGAGCCGCCGCGCATGCCTGCATACTGTTTGCTGGAGGGGGTTCACCGGCTGTGGGCGGCGTCCGCTTGATCGTCCAGCGCTTGGGGCGGCGCGGCTACCAGGATGCCCGCGCATTGCAGGCACGGGTCGCCGCTGCGGTTCGCGCCGGTGGTCCCGACCAGCTTCTCTGTCTCGAACACCCGCCCCTGGTCAGCATCGGCCGGGGCGGTGGGTCGACACAGCTGCGGTGCACGCGACAGGAGCTGCTGCGACGAGGCCTGGCGGTGGCAGAGGTCGATCGGGGTGGCGGTGTCACCTATCACGGGCCCGGCCAGCTCATCGGCTATGCCATTGTCGATTTGCGGCGCCGCCGGTTGTCGGTGAGGACGTTCCTGCGCGCCATTGAATCGGCGCTGGTCAAGTCGCTGCGGGCGGAAGGACTGCGGGTGGGCCGGCGGCCGGGGCTCACCGGCGTTTGGGCAGCAGAAGGTAAAATCGCGGCCATTGGCATCGCCGTACACCGGGGGATCACGTTGCACGGCTTCGCACTCAACGTCGATCCAGATCTGCGGCATTTCGACCTGATCGTGCCCTGCGGTCTCGCCGAGCCCGTGACCTCGATGGCCGTCCTCGGCTGGCACGGACGACGTGCCGTGCTCATGACACGCTTGGCCGAGGATCTCGAGCACCTCCTCACGTCGGCCTCTCAGCGCCTGCTCGCGGCCCGCGGCCCGCGCACGGGCCCGACCTTCTGGGGCGAATCGCACTCTCTGGCGGTGGTGGGCCGCCAGCGAGGGGCGGCATGAGAGCGGAGGTTCCGGTGTCCGTGGCCAGCGTTCTCCCTGTCCCGCTCGACAGGCCCAGCCGGCGCAAACCCGACTGGCTCAGGGTGCGGCCGCCGGGCGGCGCGAATTACGCCCGTCTGAAAGAAATCGTGAGAGGTCGGGATCTGCACACCGTCTGTGAGGAGGCCCACTGCCCCAACCTCGGTGAGTGCTGGCAGGGTGGCACCGCCACCTTCATGGTGCTGGGTGATGCCTGTACGCGGGGCTGCAGCTTTTGCGCCGTTACCAGCGGCAACCCCGGTGGCCGCATCGATTCCCGGGAGCCGACCAGGCTGGCGGAGGCAGTGGCGGCGATGGGATTGGACTATGTCGTCCTCACCATGGTCGACAGGGATGACCTGCCCGACGGCGGCGCCGGACATGTGGCGAGCTGTATCGCCGCCATCAAGGACCGTCATCCGCAACTCTTGGTGGAGGCGCTGGTCGGCGACTTCCGCGGTGAGCTCGAGGCCGTCGATCGCGTCTGTAACGCCGGCCCCGAGGTCCTGGCCCACAACGTCGAGACGGTAGAGCGCTTGCAGCGGCGAGTGCGGGATCGGAGGGCCGGCTTCCGGCAGTCTCTCCGAGTGCTGGCCCGCGCCAAGGCGCATCGGTTGTCGCCCTATACCAAATCTTCTATCATGCTCGGGCTGGGCGAAAAGGAAGACGAGGTCCTGTCGACCATGTGGGACCTACGCCAGCGTGGGGTCGATTTCCTTACCCTGGGCCAGTACTTGCAGCCCACCCGTCGCCACCTCGAGGTGCAGGAGTATGTCTCGCCGGCGCGGTTCGATCGACTACGACGCCGTGCCGAATCGCTCGGTTTTCTCTACGTGGCATCGGGGCCGCTGGTGCGCAGCTCCTACCGCGCGGGTGAGTTTTTCGTTCGCAGCCTGTTACTTACGGGAGGCCGGTAGAGGTTGGGGAACAACATCGGCTGGCGCAGCTGGTGCCTTGGCTGCGGATACGGAGGTTGAATGATGTCCGGTGAGCTGATGACGGTCTTGTCCGACGATGTGGAGGCGGTCGAAGCCGCGGGACCGAGTCTCAGCGACGATGACCTGCGCACTCTCTACGATGCCATGGTGACGGTGCGCGTACTCGACGAACGTTGCCTCCGCCTGCAGCGCGCCGGCCGCATCGGCTTCTACGTGCCCTCCATCGGCCAGGAAGCGGCCTCCGTCGGCGCCGTCTATGCTTTCAACGACGACGACTGGATCTTTCCCTCCTACCGTGATCCGGGCATGTTCCTGTTGCGAGGCGGCTCGCTGAAGTCGTTCCTCGACCAACTGTTCGGCAACTCGGAGGACCTGAGCAAAGGTCGGCAGATGCCCAACCATCACTCCCTGCCCGACGGCCGATTCGTCTCGATCTCGAGCCCCGTCGGCACCCAGATCGTGCAAGCGGCAGGCTGCGGCATCGCCATCAGGATCCGCGGAGATCAGCAAGCGGTGTTGGTTTCTTTCGGCGATGGGGCTACTTCTCAGAATGACTTTCATACCGGCTTGAACTTTGCCGGCGTCTTCGGAGCGCCGGTTGTCTTCCTGTGCCAGAACAACCAGTGGGCGATCTCGCAACCGCGGGGCAAGCAGACGGCTAGTGCGACCTTGGCGCAAAAGGCTGTAGCCTACGGTTTCGAGGGCGTGCGCGTCGACGGCAACGACGTGTTGGCGGTCTACAAGGCGGTCGCCGCAGCTCGCGAGAAGGCCGTGCAGGGGGGCGGGCCGACGCTGATCGAGGCCCTGACCTACCGCTGCGGCCCGCACTCTTCCAACGATGATCCCTCGAAATACCGTAACGACGAAGAAGTTCGAGAATGGCTCGAGGAGAAAGATCCCATTGGCCGTTTTCGCCAGTACCTGGAGCGCCGAGGAATCTGGGACGCAGCGTGGGAAGAGAAGGTGGTCCAGCGAGCCAAGCAGAGGGTCGCGGACGAGATCACCGCCGCCGAGGCGGTGAGCCCACCGTCGCCCGATTCGCTGTTCACGGATGTCTATGCGGAGTTGCCCTGGATGCTACAGGAGCAGCGACAGGCCCTGGCGAGGGAGCGTTCCGAGGAGGTCGGCGACAAGAAGAAGGAAGAAGGCTGTTTTCCGCTCTGATGATTTCTTGCCGGCGGTGCCTCGTTATCGGCACCTCGGAACGGAAGTGGGAGAGTAACTCGATTCAGGAGTGACGAGAATTGGCTCGCAGCAGCGCGAGCCAGGAGGCATCGATGCCCGAACTGAACATCCTGCAGGCGGTGAACCTGGCGCTTGTCGAGGAGATGCGACGGGATGACCGGGTGGTCGTGCTCGGTGAGGACGTCGGTACCCTCGGTGGCGTCTTCCGCGCCACCGAGGGCTTGCTCGATGAATTCGGTGAGGATCGCGTGCTGGATACGCCGCTCGCTGAGGGTGGCATTATCGGCACGGCGGTGGGCATGGCGCTGTACGGTCTCAAGCCGGTACCGGAGATCCAGTTCGTTGATTTCATCTACCCGGGTTACGATCAGATCGTCTCGGAGATCGCCAAGTATCGATACCGCTCCGGTGGGCAGTATCCCTGCCCGGTGGTGATCCGCTCTCCCTATGGTGGCGGCATCCGTGGGGGTCACTACCACTCTCAGAGTCCGGAGGTCTACTTCACCCACACTCCCGGCTTGGTGGTGGTCATTCCTTCCAACCCCTATGACACTGCCGGGCTGCTGCGCAGCGCCATTCGCAGTGAAGATCCGGTGATCTTCTTGGAGCCGAAGAGAATCTATCGGACGGTCAAGGGTGAGGTGCCCGAGGAGGACTTCACCGTCCCTTTGGGGGTGGCGCGGCAAGTACGCGAGGGCGCCGATGTGTCGGTGATCGCCTACGGCTCGATGTTACACCAGGCGATGGAGGCGACAGAGCTGGCGGCCGGCAAAGGCATCGAGTGTGACCTCCTCGACCTGCGCACGCTGTTGCCCTTGGACGTCGATGCGGTACTTGCCTCGGTGGTCAAGACCGGCCGTGCCATCATCGTCCAGGAGGCGCCCAAGTTCTGTGGCTACGCGGCGGAGATCGCCGCTATTCTGGCGGAAAAGGCGATCCTGCACCTCGAGGCCCCGGTGCTTCGAGTTGGGGGTTTCGACACCCCGTTTCCCTATGCTCTCGAACAGATCTATCTGCCCGATGCCGCCCGCATCCTCGCCGCCATCGAGCAGGTGGCCAACTTCTGAAGGGATCATGGCCAGCGAATTCAAACTGCCCGACATCGGCGAGGGCCTGGCCGAGGGCGAGATCGTCAAATGGTTGGTTTCTGTCGGTGATCATGTGGAGGAAGATGCACCCTTGGTCGAGGTAATGACCGACAAGGCAACGGTGGAAATTCCTTCGCCCCGCAGCGGACATATCCTCGAGCTCCGTGCCAACGAGGGACAGGTGGTCGAGGTAGGCACCACCATCGTCATCTTCGGTGAACCGGGCGAGGAGCCGGCTGGCCAGCCGGCACAAAGTCCCGAGCCCGGCTCGGCGAGCCAGGAGGAGCGAGTCGAGACGGCGACGGCCACGCCGATTTCGTCCACCGGTGGCCGGCCGACAAGGGAACCGGAAGAGGTCCAGGCTTCGGGCTTGGGTGGCAGCGCGGAGGTCAGCGCCGACGCGCTAGCAGAGGCCCGTGAGCGGGCCCGCGCAGAACGCGCGGCTGCGGAGACCGAGGCGGTGACGACCCCAGCAGGGTTGCCGGCGGCGGCGGGCCGGGTGCTAGCCACCCCGGCAACCCGCAGGTTGGCCCGTGAGCTCAGTGTCGATATACGCCAGGTGGCCGGCAGCGGAGTGGACGGCAGGGTGATGAAGGAGGATGTGCGCGCCGTTGCCGAGGCCGGGCCCGCCCCGCCGCCGCCTGCGCCCGCACCCGCGCCGGCGACACCCGCTGCTGCGCCGCCGACCAGATCGCCTGATGTTGCCTTGCATCAGGGTTCCGTTGCTGCAGCGACCACGGCGGGAGAAGAGAGAGTCCCGCTTCGCGGCCTGCGACGCACGATCGCCGAGCGCATGGTGCGGGCCAAGACCATCGTGCCCCACTACACCTACGTCGAGGAGGTGGACATGACGGAGGTCGTGCTGCTGCGCGAGGAGGCCAAGGCGATGGCCGCCGAGCGCGGCGTCAAGCTCACCTACCTGCCGTTCATCATCCGCGCCTTGGTGCTGGCCCTGAAGCGTCATCCCTACATGAATGCTTCTCTTGACGAAGAGGCGGGCGAAATCGTTCTCAAGCGCTACTATAACGTCGGCATCGCTACAGCCACCGACAACGGCCTGATCGTTCCGGTGATCAAGGCCGCTGACCAGCGAGGAGTCTTCGAGCTGGCCGCCGAGATCCACCGGCTTGCCGCCGCCGCTCGCGACGGCTCCATCGAGCTCGAGGACCTGCGTGGAGGCACGATTACGATCAGCAGCACGGGTAACCTCGGCGGGGTCCTGGCGACCCCGATCATCAACCTCCCGGAGGTGGCGATCCTCGGCGTCACCGCCATCCGCAAGCGTCCGATGGTTTACTCCGATCAGATTGTCGCGCGCCACATGTTGAACCTGTCACTGTCGCTGGACCACCGGGTGGTGGACGGGGCGGTGGGGGCGATTTTCATGCAGGACCTGGTCAAGCTACTGGAGGACCCCAAGCTGCAGCTTCTCGGCGGCCTATGAAGCTCTGGTGGGAACTCTACCGCATCCAATGAGGGCCCAGTGATCCGAGTCGGCGCAGGCGGCAAACGATGATTCGGTCAACTCAGGTCCCCATTCGCCAGTTGCTGCCCACCGACGGGGAAGTCGACGCGCCCTTGCAGGTGGCCAGCGACCTGGGCCTCGATTCCAACGACCTCGTCAGCATCTATCGCGCCATGTCGTTGATCCGTCTCCTGGATCAGCGCATGCTCAATCTCCAGCGACAGGGCCGCATCGGGTTCTACGGAGCTGCCGGCGGTGAAGAGGCGGCGGTGGTTGGCTCCGCCTACGGTTTGCGTGCCAGCGACTGGATCTTCCCGGCCCTGCGACAAGGGGGCGCGGCTTTGATGCGTGGCCTGCCGCTCACCAATTACATGGCGCAATGTATCGGCAACGCCGCCGATCCCACCGGCGGTCGTCAAATGCCCTGTCACTACTCCTCTCGAGAGGCTCCGTTCGTCAGCATGTCGTCGTGTATCGGCAACCAGCTGCCGCAGGCCACAGGCGCAGCGCTGGCGGCACGGATTCGGGGCGACGATACGGTTGTCATGGGCTATATGGGGGACGGCGCTACCTCCGAGCCGGACTTCCATGTGGCGCTCAACTTCGCTGCTCTCTTCGGTGCGCCGGTCGTCTTCTTTTGCCAGAACAACCAGTGGGCGATCTCCCTGCCGGCGGCTCGACAGACGGCCTCGGATTCGCTGGCTATCAAGGCGGACGCCTATGGCATGCCCGGTGTAAGAGTTGACGGCAACGACGCGCTGGCCGTTTACCAAGCGAGTCACGAAGCCATCGAGCGGGCACGTGGGGGCGGGGGACCGAGTCTGATCGAAGCGGTGACCTACCGGCTGGGCGGCCACTCCTCGAGCGACGACCCCGGCCGTTACCGGCAGGAGCAGGAAGTGACTCAGTGGCAGGCTCGCGACCCGTTACCCCGTCTGCGTCGATTCCTGGAAGGTGCAGCGCTCTGGGATGCGGGCAGGGAAGCATCGCTAGAAGCCGAGCTTTCTACTCGCATCGACGAGGCGGTCGGTGCTGTCGAGCCGGTGCCGCCGCCTCCCATCGAGAGCTTGTTCGAAGACGTATATTCGGAGATGCCCTGGCACCTTCGAGAGCAGAGGGATCAGCTGATGGGCAGCACGCCTGACACCGGAACCGAGGGGCCGGTCCATGGCTGAGGATACCGCTGTCGATGTCGCTGTCATCGGCGCCGGACCCGGGGGATATGTCGCCGCACTGAGGGCGGCGCAGCTAGGGCTCCAGGCCGTGGTCATCGAGAAGGAGTTCGTCGGCGGCACTTGCCTGAATGTCGGCTGCATTCCTTCCAAGGCACTGCTGGATGCTACTCATCTGCTCATGGATCTTCACCGGGCGGAGGCCTTCGGCATCCACGCCAGCGAAGTCCGTGTTGATTTTGCACGCATGCAGGCTCACAAATCCCGTGTCGTGCAAACCCTCACGCGCGGTGTCAGCGGGCTGTTGCGCCGGCAGGGAGTCGAGCTCATCGAGGGAACGGCGAGCTTCGCCGCACCCGGTCGGGTGGAGATCGAACTCGCTGCCGGGGGCCAGCGAATGGTGCGCGCCGGGCAGGTCATTATCGCCACCGGCTCGACGGCCGCAGCCCTGACGGGGGTGGCGATCGACGGTGAGCGGGTGGTGTCGTCCCGTGATGCGTTGGCCTTCGAGGAGATCCCCGAGCGGCTCATCGTTATCGGCGCCGGTTACATCGGCCTGGAGTTGGGCAGCGTCTACGCTCGCCTGGGAAGTCGCGTGGTGGTGCTGGAGATGATGGACAGGGTGCTTCCGGAGATGGATGAGGAAGTGGCTGCCACCGCCGCCCGGCTGTTGACCGAGCAGGGTCTCGACATCCGCCTGGGCGCCAAGGTCCGCGACATCGAAGTCGAGGAGTCGCAGGCGATCGTCCGCTACGAACATCAGGGGAAGGATCGCTGGCTGACCGCCGAGCGAGTCCTCATGGCGGTTGGCCGCCGGCCCTACCTGGATGGGCTCGGCCTCGAAGCCGTAGGCCTCGAAGTGGACGAGCGAGGCTTTCTGGGGGTCGACGGGAGCATGCGTACGGCGGTGAAGGGTGTACTGGCCATCGGCGATGTCGTCGCCACCCCGATGCTTGCGCATGTGGCCATGGACGAGGGAGTGGTGGCGGCGGAGACGATTGCCGGCCAGGCCTCGGTGATGGAATACGACGCCATTCCAGCGGTTGTCTACATGCATCCGGAGTTGGCTTCCGTCGGCCTCAAGGAGGAAGAGGCCCGTGATAAAGGTTTCAGCGTCGCTGTCGGCAAGTTTCCCTTTCGTGGCAACGGCCGCGCCCGCGCCCGTGGCGAGGTGGAGGGTTGGGTGAAGATCATCGCCGACACCGAAACCGACGCCTTGCTCGGCGTTCACTGCGTCGGACCCGAGGCCGGCCACCTGATCCACGAGGCGGTGGTGGCGATGGGATATCGAGGCTATGCTGAGGACCTCGCGCTCACCGTCCATGCCCACCCGACCTTGTCAGAGGCCTTCAAAGAGGCCGCCCTGGCTGTCGCTGGCCGTTCCCTTCACATCTGACCGCGCCTCCCGATCGCGGACTCGAGGTATGGGCGAGACGCCACCCGGTGATCTTTTCAGTGAGCGGTTGACGGGCACCATCAGGCGGGTGGTCTTCGAAGATCCGGCCAGCCGTTGGGCCGTGGTGCGGCTCGATGTCGATGGTGGTGGCCGGGCCACCGTGGTTGGCAACCTGGCGCCGCTGTTCGAGGGCGAGCGGTTGGAGGTGGAAGGAAGCTGGGTGGAAGATTCACGCTTCGGGCGCCAGTTCCGCGCCGGTCGGGCGCTGTCGCGTCGCCCCGTCTCCCGTCGGGCCATACGGCGATACCTGGCTTCCGGAGTGATCCCCGGCATCGGGCCGGAGTTGGCCGACCGTTTGGTGAAGCACTTTGGCGCTCGAGTACTCGAGATCATCGACCAGGAGCCCGATCAGCTTTTGTCGGTGCCGGGCATCGGCAAAAAACGCCTGGCGCGCATTCGGCAGTGCTGGCGGCAGCAAGCCGCCGAGCGCTCGAGCCGCCTCTTCTTCCAAGAGCTGGGACTGGGCGGTGCCCTCATCGGCAGGATTCTTCGTGCCTGGGGCGCGGAGAGCGAGCGGCGGGTGCGAGAGAACCCCTATTGCCTGGCGGCCTCGGACGAGATCCCCGGTATCGGTTTCCGCCGGGCGGACAAGCTGGCCAGGCAGTTGCCCCACTGGGCCGCCGCCGATGAAGCCCGTGCCCGGGCGGCGCTGTTGCATGTGCTGGAAACAGAATCGGCGAAAGGCCATTGCTTCGTTGCCGATGCGCCACTGCTAGGGACGACCGCAGATTTGATGGAGTTGCGCGACGAGGCGGTGGTCCAGAGAGCGCTGGCGGCGATGTTGGCCGATGGCTCTTTGGTTGCCGAACCACTGTCCACCGGCGAGGCAGATCGGTTGCACCTGCCGATCCCGCAGGACGGCGCCTGCCCCAGAGCCATCTATCTAGAGGCCTTCTACGGAGCCGAGAGCCGCGTCGCAAAACGGCTGGCGAAAACCGCGTTGGCGCCATCGGCCGAGGGGCTTCCTGGTAGCTTGTCGGCGCAGCGGGCGCGCCGGGCGACGGCCTGGGTGGAACGCCAGCTCGGGGTCGATCTGGGTGAGGAGCAGAAGCTGGCGCTACAGGCGGTGCTACGGGAGAAGCTGTTGCTGGTCACCGGGGGTCCCGGCACCGGCAAGACCAAGCTCATCGATGCCGTGGTGCGCTGCGGCGAAGCCGTCGGCGCCCGCATGGCACTGGCAGCTCCCACCGGAAGGGCAGCGAAACGGCTGGCGCAAGCCACCCATCACGATAGCCAGACGCTGCACCGACTGCTGGAATACAGGCCGCGCTTGGGCGGCTTTGCCCGCAACAGTCGACATCCGCTCGATGCCGACCTGGTCGTTGTCGATGAGGCCTCCATGGTCGACCTCTTTCTCATGGATGCGCTCTTGGCGGCAGTGCCGGAGTCCGCCTCTCTCCTGTTTGTAGGCGACGCCGACCAGCTGCCGCCGGTGGGGCCAGGCGCTGTACTCCGGGACCTCTTGGCATCGGGCAGGCTGCCGACGGTACGCCTCACCGAGATCTACCGCCAGGCCCGCCGCAGCCTGATCGTGCGCAATGCGCACAGAGTCAACGCCGGCAAGCTGCCTGTCGGCCTCGATCGGCGGCAGGAGTGGGGGGCGGCCGCGCAGCCCTGCGACTTCTACTTCATCGACGAAGGAGACAGCCGGCGTGCGCGCGAGCTGGTGCTCGAGCTGGTGGCCCGGCGCATTCCGCAGCGCTTCGGTATCTCGGCGCGCCGCGACATTCAGGTGCTGGCGCCCATGCATCGAGGGCAGGCCGGTGTGGAGCGCCTCAACGATTCACTCCAGGAAACCTTGAACCCGGGGACCGACGGCCTGCCGCTGGGGGAGATTACCTTGCGAGCGGGAGATCGGGTGATGCAACAGCGCAACGACTACGACCGTGAGGTCTTCAACGGAGACATCGGCTGGGTAGTGAAAGCGGCGGCGAAGCAGCCGCTGGTGGTCGAGTTCGAGGGCCGCGAGGTATCCTACGACCCACAAGCAGCTCATGACCTGGCTCTTGCCTACGCCGTCTCGGTTCACAAGAGTCAGGGTAACGAATACCCGGCGGTTGTCGTGCTGTTGCTTCCCGAGCACCACATGATGCTGCAGCGCAACCTCTTGTACACGGCGCTGACCCGGGCCAAGCAGCTGGCCGTTCTAGTGGGCAGCCGCAGTGCCGTGGCCAGGGCGGTGCGCAACGCCGAGCCGATGAGACGCTGCACGCGACTCGCCCGGCGCATCGCGGAAACCCTGGGTGATTTCTCCGGCTAGCCGGCATTTCTCATCGCGCTTCGTGGCCAGGGCGCGAAGAGGCCCACAGCAGGGGGGCGATGAGAAATGCGGGCTGGGGATAGGCACGGCACATGAGCAACTCCCTCATCGTACGCAGGCTGACGGTCGGCCCTTTCGCTGAGAACTCCTACGTTCTTGGCTGCGGCGAAGCCGCCAAAGGGGTACTAGTGGATCCTGGTGGCGAGGTGCCGTCCTTGCTGCAGACGGCGGCGGACTCGGGGCTCGAGATCGAAGCGTTATGGTTGACCCATGCCCACGTCGATCATATTGTAGGGGTACGGGAGGCGGTCGAGCTCACTTCAGCGCCGGTGTTGCTGCACGCTGACGACCGCTTGCTTTACGAGGCGGCCTGCCAGCAGGGCGAGCAAGTCGGAATGGCGGTGGAACAGCCGCCGCTGCCACGGCAGTGGATGCAGGGCGGAGAAACCCTTTCTGTTGGTGAGCTTCGCGTCGAGGTCTTGCACGTGCCAGGACATAGCCCGGGCCATGTGGCGTTCTGGCTACCCGCCGACGGGGTTGTCTTCTCTGGTGACTGCGTCTTTGCCGGCTCGATCGGCCGTACCGACCTGCCCGGTGGCTCGTACTCGACCCTGATGGCGTCGATCAGGGATGTGATCTTCGGCCTCGGCGACGACGTGCGCATTTTGCCCGGGCATGGGCCGCCGACCACGGTGGGGCGCGAGCGGCAGACCAACCCTTTCTTTTCGGGCGCCGTTGATGGTGGGGCGATGTAGAATCGAGTGTGCTGCGATGTGCGGCAGGGAACAGATGGCTGGCCAACCAACAGACCCCGCCGGGTGCTCTTGTGTACCTTGAGGGTGAGATGAAAGTGACCCTTCCACACCGAGCGGAGGATTCCGTCCGCGCCCCTGGCAATAGCCCTCCGCAGGCTGCCTTCGAGGGCCTGGAAACGCTGTGGATCCAGATCACGGGCACCCTCTGTAACCTGCGCTGTAGCCACTGTTTCATCTCTTGCTCTCCGGACAACCACACTCTCGAGTTCATGAGCCGAGCGCAGATCCAGCAGTATCTGCGCGAGGCGGAAGAGATCGGTGTCAAGGAGCTCTACTTCACTGGCGGTGAACCGTTCCTGCATGCGGAGATCTTCGACATCCTCGCCGATGCCTTGGCGGTAGCGCCGACGACGGTGCTCACCAACGGCGTGCTGATCACCGATCGATTTGCGCGATCCCTCGGCAAGCTGGCGGCTGCTTCGCCGTACTCGTTGGAGGTGAGGGTGAGCCTGGACGCCGCCGACGAAGGGGCCAATGACGCGATCCGCGGCGCCGGCGTGTTTCGCAAAGCGGTGCGCGGCCTGCTGCGCTTGCAGGACGCCGGGTTGTTGCCGATCGTCACCGCCACCGAGTTGGTTGTTGAGGAAAGAGGCCGGCCGCTGCCATCTGGCTCGGGGGCAGAGACCTCAGCGCCGCAGCGTTGCGCCGGCGAGGTGGCCGGCGGCGGGCAGGAGAGGCTGAGGGCCGTCGATGGCGCCAGCTCGGCGGGGAGGCAGGTGCCGGTGGGCGTTGATGCCGACAAGGTACCGGCCATGCCCCGTGCGGGTCGGTTCTATCGACAATTCCACGACATGTTGGCGGCAGCCGGGGTGAGGCGCCCGCGCATCAAGATCTTGCCGGTCTTCAACATGGGCATGCTCGACGGCCGGGGCGAGCAAGTGCTGCTGAGCGAGCGAATGCTGGACGGCTTCGACACCGCGACGCTGCAGTGTTCGGCCAGTCGCCTGGTGGCTGCCGACGGCGTCTACGCTTGCCCGATCCTTGCCGGCGAGCCGGCGGCGAGGATCTCCACCGCCGGCTTGCGGGACGCCCTGCGGCCGTGCTCCCTCTATCACCCTTCCTGCACCACCTGTTACCTCACCGGGATGACGTGCCGGAACTCCTGAGCACCGCGGGTACTCCTGTTACCTGGCCTGATCAGCCACACCGGCTGGTGGCGATGCCCTACGGTTCGGGGCCAGCCACGACCGCGGTCTTCGAGCGCCGCTACCAGCGCATCGCCCTGTTCGGCGGCGTCTACAGCAACTTCTGGGCGCTCCGGGCGTTGCTCGAGGATGCAGGCCGCCGGGGCGCCGAGCTGATCCTCTGTCTCGGCGATCTCGGCGGCTTCGGCCCGCACCCGCAGCGTATCGTGCCGTTGCTGCAACAGGCGCAGATCCCCACCCTGGCCGGCAACTATGACCTGTCGCTGGCCCACGGTCTGGAGGACTGCGGCTGCGGTTACAGCGACCCGATGGACAACTACTACGCCCAGATCTCCTATGCCTATACCTTCGCCAACACGCCCGCCGAACAGCGCGCCTGGCTCGGCGGCTTGCCGCAGCAGGCAAGGCTTAAGCTCGGCCGCTTCGTGGTGCATTGCTGTCACGGTTCCCCCCGCCGCACCAACGAGTTCCTGTGGGAGAGTGGGACCTCCGATGCAGTGCTGGTAGGCTTTCTCGAGCGTTGTGACGCCGACCTGTTGGCCTTCACCCACACCGGCATCAAGTGGCAGCGGCAGCTGGGCCGCAACGGTCGCGGTGGCCATGCTGTCAACGTTGGGGTCATCGGACGGCCCGAGAACGACGGCCGCGTGGATGTCTGGTACACACTGCTGACGGCGGCTTCCCAGCTACAGGTGGAGTTCGTTTCCCTTTCCTACGATCAGCAGCGGCTGGCGGCGGAAATGCGTGCCGAACACCTGCCAGAGGAGTTTGTCGACACGGTGCTGACCGGCTGGTGGACGACCTGCCTCGAGGTGCTGCCCAGCAAGGAGCGCCTCAGGGGGCGGTATTGAGCGACCAGTTTCTCCCAGCCAGCCGCCGGCTGGCGATCATCGGCGGTGGCCCCATCGGTCTCGAAACGGCTCTCTACGGCCTTCGTCTCGGCTATCGCGTGACCCTTTACGAGGCCGATCGGATCGGTGCCAACATGCTGGCCTGGGGACACGTGCAGATGTTCTCCCCCTGGTCGATGAACGTCTCACCGCTGGGCGTCGACATCCTGCAGCGGAGCGGCTGGCGGCACCCCGATGCCGATCAGTGTCCCCGCGGCGGCGAGTTCGTCCGCCGCTACCTTCAGCCCCTCGCCGAGCTCATCGGCCAGCAAGCGCGGTTCTGTCTCGGCACGCGGGTGGTGGCGGTGGGCCGCGACGGTCGCCTGAAGGGCGACGCCATCGGCGATGAAGCGCGCGGTCGAGCGCCGTTGCGCTTGTTGATCGAGGAGCACGGCGTCGAGAAGGTTGCCACCGCCGAGCGGGTCATCGACGCCACCGGAGTCTACGGCCAGCACAACTGGCTCGGCAGCGCTGGCATTCCGGCCCCCGGCGAGCGCAAGGTCTCCGACCGTATCGCCTATCGACTGGAGGACTACCTCGGGGCGGCCCGCAGCCGCTACGCCGGTGCGCGGGTGATGGAGTTGGGCAGTGGGCATTCTGCCGCCACCGCCGTCTGCGCACTGGCAGGGCTGGCCAGTGGCGAGCCCGGCACTCTGATCCACTGGGTGGTGCGGTCCCGGCGCCAGCCGCCGGTCACGTTGTTCGCGAACGATCCCCTGCCGTCGCGGCAGCGGCTGGCCGCGGCGGCGAACGAGCTGGCCGCGGGGGCGGATCCCGCAGTGGGCTTCCTGGCCGGTTATACGGTGGGTGAGGTCAGCAGGGGTGAGGACGGGCTGAAGGTGCGACTGGAGGATTCGGAGGTTGACGGCGATGGCTCCACGTCGCCGCCCGTCAGCGCCCGGCGGGCGCCGAGTGTGATGGCGGTCGACAGGATCGTTGCCCTGGTGGGCTATCGACCCGACCTGGAGATCGGCAGGGAGCTACAGCTGCACACCTGCTGGGCTACCGAGGGGCCGATGAAGCTGGCGGCCTCCCTGCTGGGCGAGGTGGGGGGCGATTGCCTGGCGCAGAGCAACCCCGGCCCGCATGCTCTGGCCATGCCGGAGCCCGGTTATCTATGGATGGGACACAAGAGCTACGGCCGCAATCCGTCATTCCTGCTGCGCCTCGGGCACGAACAGATCCGGGACGGTTTCCGGCTCTGGGAGGAGAGCGCCACGCTCGATCTCTACGCCACCGCGGCCCCAGCCTCGTTACCGCCACCTGGCCGAGTCGGGCTAGCCCGTTGATGCCCTTTCGCGTGCCACCTCGGCGGCACTGCCGGTGGCCTCCAGGAACCTCTCTGCACCGAGGGCGGCGCGACAGCCGTAGCCGGCTGCGGTCACCGCCTGCCGGTAGCGATGATCGTGCACGTCGCCGGCGACGAAAACCCCTTCCACGGAGGTGAAGGGAAAGTGGCGGCCATCTTCCGCAACATACCCCAGCTCGTCGAGGCGGATCGATGTGCCCTGCAGCGTGGCGGTGTTGGGGTCGTGGCCGATGGCGATGAAACAGCCTTCGACGTCGAGGTCTCGTTCCGCACCTGTGCGGTTGTCGACGATGCGCAGGCCGGTCAGCCCCGCCTTGCTGTCGCCGCGGAAGGATTTCACCTCCGTATTCCAGAGGAGCTCGATCTTGTCGCAAGCGAAGGCCCTCTCCTGCATGATCTTGCTGGCGCGCAGTTCGTCGCGGCGATGAATCAGGTAGACCTTGCTGGCGAAGCGGGTGAGGAATAGCGCATCCTCGACGGCGGTGTCGCCACCGCCAACCACCACCACCTCCTGGTCGCGGAAGAAGGCAGCGTCGCAGGTCGCGCAGGTCGAGACGCCGTGACCGCGTAGCTCGAGTTCGTTGGCCAGGCCGAGTTGTTTGGGGGAGGCACCGGTGGCAATGATGAGCGCATCGCACGAGTAGTGGCTGCCGTTCGAGAGCGTGACGCCGAAGGGTCGCTCGCCGAGCTCGAGCTGCTCGGCCTGGCCGGCGACGAACTTGGCGCCGAAGCGTTCCGCCTGCGCCTTCATGCGATCGATGAGATCGGGCCCTTGGATTCCCTCCGGAAAGCCGGGGAAATTCTCCACGTCGGTGGTCGTGTACAGTTGGCCGCCGAACTCGGGTCCCTCGATCACCAGAGGTTGCAGATTCGCTCGCGCCGTGTAAATGGCCGCCGTCAACCCCGCGCAACCCGAGCCGAGGATGATGACGCTGGGGTGACCCTGCGGCGCGCCTTCCTCGTCATGCGCCTCGGAGCCGCTCGCAGACGAGCCGTTGCCCTCCAGGGCTACTGGCCCTGCCAGCAGGGGATCGAGCTCGCCACGACGCTCGAGCGCGCTGAGCCGGTCCCAGCCACCGACGTGGCGGTCGCCGATGAAGACTTGCGGTGCAGTACGAAGGCCGTTGGCCCGCGTGATCATCTCGGCGAATCGCTCGGGCTGCTCGTTGACGTTGATTTCCGTCCAGGTCGCGCCCTTGGAGCCGAGAAGTTGCTTGGCCCATTCGCAGAACGGGCAGAACGATTTGGTGTAGATGAGAATGTCGCGCATGGCGAGCGGCTCAAACGGACGATGGAGTGGCTGGCGTGCGGCCGGGGCCGCGTGCAGACGCTAGATAATACCACGCCCGGGGCCTGACTTCTTCGTCGCTAACCTCGTAGCTGGCGCAAACGTGCGGCCTCAGCCCGGGCCCGTGCCGCACGATCTGTCTCGCCCAGGCCCTCGAAGGCTACCGCCATCAGTTCCCAGGCATGGGGATCGTCGGGCCGCTGATCTGTGAGCTTGTGCAAGACTTCGAGAGCCTCGTGGAAGCGATCCTCGGCCAGGTAGACTTCGGCGCGGGTAAGAAACGCACCGACTCGATCGGGTCGGCGGTCTTGCTGGCGCCGCTGCCGTTCGGCATCGCTGCGTGTCTGGAAATCGGCCAGTGCCGCGGAGGCCTCATCGGGGCGGCCGAGGCCGCGGTAGGCACGGGCCAGCAGATAGGGGGCCTCGGGCACGTCGAGGTCCAGCCGTGTGGCTTTCTGCAGCGGCGCCAAGGCCGCTTTCGTACGGCCGACCTCCAGGTATGCCTTGCCGAGGAGCGCCAAAAGGTTCGGGTCGTCGGGGGCGAGCGGCAGCGCCGGCTCGAGAAAGCCGATGGCGGTCTCGGCGTCGGCCATGGCCAAGGCCGTGCGCCCTGCCTGGATTCTCGCGACCACCAGATCAGGATCCAGGTGGATCGCCCTGCCGTAGGCGGTGAGGGCCTCGTCGAAGCGCTGCAGCTCGGTCAGCGCCAGACCCCGATGATGATGCGCCCAGGCGTCGGTGGGCTGGGCCTCCACCGCCGCCTCGAAGGCCCCCAAGGCCCGTGTAGCACTGCCGATTCGCAGCAGCGCGTTACCCGCCACGGTGAGCGCCGCGGCGTCTTCTCCTGCTCCATCGATGGCCTGTCGTGCTGCGACGCCGGCGTCGGCCTTGAGCCCCAGTTGTACGTACAGCTGGGCCAGCTCCGCCCGCAGGGTGGGCTCATCGCCGCCGGCCGTGAGAGCCCGGTGATAGGCACCACAGGCCTCGATCAGATTCTGCCGTCGGGATGTGGCGGCCAGCCAGTGCGCCAGCTCGACTGCCGCCGGCACGAAAGCCGGCTCGGCGGCAGCGCTCCGCCGCATCTCTTGCAGCGCCTGCTCGCGCTCACCGGTGGCGGCCCAACTCAAGGCGAGCGGGTAGCGTAGCTGCGGCGAGGCGGGGTGTCGCGCGAGCATCTGCCGGGCGCGGC
>JBHHYG010000027.1:0-18503 GCA_046757445.1 Acidobacteriota bacterium | reverse complement strand
GGAGGCCTCCCGGCGCGCGCCTTGCCGGCCCGGGCCTGACCACGCCCTCGCGACGTAGCCCGATGAGAAATGCGGGTTAATAGGACGCAACGACTACACGAACAACCGTGCGCGCTCATCGATGGCGGCACGAATATTGTCGAGGAGGTTCGTGGCGGCGCTTTCGCCCGCCGCCACCGACTCCTCTGGCTCGGAAAAATCGCTCCAGTGGCGATCCTGACCGCGTGCCGGGATGACCACGTCGGCGCGGCGCAGTTGCTCGTGCTCGAGGGCGATCAAACTGACCTCACTGGCACGCATGGCAACCTCGACGCCGTTCTCCAGATCAGTCAGTGGCAAGCCACCCAAGCTAACGTCGACAGCGATCACCACGTTGGCCCCCATGGTCTGCACCGCGGCGATGGGAACGGGGCTGGTGTAGCCCCCATCGATCAACATGCGCCCGTCGATCTCGACGGGCGGGAAGATGCCGGGGATGGCGGCCGATGCCGCCACGCCACGAGCAAGCGGTCCGTTGGTCACGATGACCTCACAGCCCGCCGCCAGGTCGACGGCAACCGCCGCGAAGGGGATCTCGGTGTCGTCGAAGGTGCGGCCTTCGAACGCCACCTGCAGAGTGCGCATGACCCTGTCGCCGCTGAGTACCGACAAGCGGGAGAGCGCCAGATGGGAAGCGTAGAGGTGCCGAATCGAATCCTGTATGTCCTTGAACAGGCCCGTGCTCCGCGGCTCGCCGTGGCCTTCCCTCAAGGTAGAAACGCCGCCCAACCTGCGTATCGTCGCCAGGTTGAGCCCCTCCATGTACTTGCTCTTGACGAAGGCGAAAATACGCTTCTCGAGCTCTCCGGCATCGGGCCAGCAGGCGTAGAGACCACCGATGATGGCACCGACGCTACTTCCGGCAATCAAATCGACGGGGATGCTCTCGCGCTGGAGCACCTTGAGCACACCGACCTGCGCCAGGCCCCTGCCCCCTCCGCCCGAAAGCGCCAGGCCGACTCTCACATTCTGGTGTAACTCGACCTCGGCCATCGCTCTGCTTCGGGATCACTCAACGGGTAAGAACTACCTGGGTCGCGGCAGAATCCAAGGAACACGTAACAGGGAGCGGAAGCTTTCTCCGCCAATGCTACCCCATGACGAAAATCACCGCCCCCTCGCCACGCTCATCGATGAGGCCCTGAATGTGCTCGATGAGCTGCTGGCGGCGCTTGAAGATTGAGGCGATCTCGTTCTTGCTCAAGATCTTGCCGGCACGTTCCTTCACTGCTGCTTGGTCGAGTGCCTGGAGATTTTCCCACAGCTGCCGATCGATCGAGACGATCTTGCTCAGGTCCCACGGACTTCTGGAAATCTGGAAAGACCGCGTATGGTCGATCATCCACAACTTCCAGGAATCCTTCTCGTATAGGATATTGCCGGCGTTGGGATCGTCATTACCGATGAGGGCATCGAAGATGTACATATTCTGCACCTCGTGGCGCCATCGTAGGTATTTTGGCGCTCGCAGGTGCTTCTTCGTTCGTTCCTCCTCGGTCATCGTGCCTTCGACCCACATTTGTACGGAGCACTTCTTGCCATCGATCCGGCGTTCCACGGCGGGCGGCACGTTGTCCAGGCCCAGCAGCCGGGCCATTCGGTAGGCAGCCACCTGGAAGAGCGCGTAGTCATGAAGGTTCATACGGAAACGCCCGTCGGACATTCGTACTCGTTTGAGCGTCTGGTCGTGATTGTGAACGACCGCGTGCAGCTGCACCCCGTCTTTCTCCAACAGCGCCTTTCGTGGATGAGTGACGCCGGTGGGGATCTTGCTCAAGGAAACCACCTCGGCCGTGTTCAAGAAGTCGAGGATCTCCTCGTCACTCTGAAACGGTAGGGGTTCCCCTTGCGCTCCGAGCCAGGTGTGAGATCCAGATTGCTGGGCCGGCGACGTGGCCGTGAGCGTCGCCAGTAGCCCGACGGTAACTACAGCGATCATGTAGCTGTGAGGCAGCCAGCGTCCCCTTGCTTCTCGGTTGGGTGCATATCTTATGGCGCATCCCTCCTTGCCTGTGCAACTACTCCCGACACCACAAACCGGTGGCCAGTGTACCCGGGCGGAAGGCGATTGAACAACGGTAACGAGCGGCTAGCCCGCATTTCTCGTCGCGCTACGTCGCGAGGGCGTGGTCAGGCCCGCAGCAGGAGGGCGATGAGATATGCGGGCTAGAAGAACCCCTCGTGGGTACCGTGCGAGAGTCTTGTAGGCGCGGGGAACCCTGTAAACTCAGAAAGATACAATGTACAAAGAGGAAGGCGCTCACATACCATCAGGGCCTCGCTCCAAATGACGTAGGAATCTAGGGTGACCGCCGCTTCCCCCACCGCCGCGCCCATGTCGCCGCTTGACGCCGAAGCAGGCTGGCGCAGGCTGCTCGCCCGAATCGGTGTTGCCTTGCGGCCTGGCGAGGGTCTGGTTGCCTCACTGCTGTTCTTCTACTTCTTTCTTCTGATCGGGTCACAGTACATCACCAGAAGCGTCCGGGATTCCGCCTGGGTGACGTTCCTGGATGCCAACAATCTGCCGTACGGCTTCATCCTCGTCGCCATCTGCTCGTACCCGATTCTGGTGCTCTTTGCTCGCCTCGTCGACCGCGTGCCGCGGCAGCACCTGATCGCAGGAACCTCGATGCTGTTCGCCTCGAGTATGGCGATCTTCTGGTGGCTTTTTCAGTTCGAGGAGTGGCTATGGGTGCCGGTGGTCTTCTACGTATGGACCTCCATCGCCTTCGTTCTGACCGTCAGCCAGTTCTGGTCGTACACCAATCACAGTCTCGACCCGCGTCAGGCCAAGCGGTTGTTCGGCTTCATCGGGGCGGGGGGAGGACTGGGGGGCTTCGTCGGAGGCTTGTATGCCAACGCGGCGGCCCAGGCCCTCGGCACTCGCACCCTATTGCTGGTTTCGGCTGCAATTCAGCTGGGCATCGTTGCCCTCATCTATGTGAGCACACGCCTGCATCTTGTGGATGAAGCGCGCGTCGCCGGAGCGGCTGGCCTGGCGAAGCTGGAGGCCGCCCGTGGCGGCTTCAAGACGATCCGTGCATCACGGCAGCTGATGCTGATCGGGGCGCTCATGCTGTGTACCGTGGCGGTTGCCAACATCGTCAACCTGCAGTTCGCCGGGGCTGTCCAGGAGGTCTCCAGCGGGCTCGATCAGGCAACTAGTGCTTTCGCGCTCGTTTACAGCATCAACAGCATCTTCGGCTTCGCCTTTCACATCTTCCTCACCTCCCGCATTCATCGATTCCTGGGCATAGGGATTGCGATGCGGATCCTGCCGGTGACGCTGGCCTTCGGCACCTCAGCTTTGATGATCACCAGCAATCTGTTCCCGAATCCCAGCTCTCTATTCTTCGTCGCGGCGCTTCTGTTGATCGGTGAGAAGGGACTTCGCTACTCGCTCGACCAGGCAACGCGCGAACTGCTCTTCTTGCCTGTGCCGTCGAAGGCGCGCTTCCGGGCGAAAGCGTATATCGACGTCTTCATCCAACGATCCGCTAAAGGAATAGGCGCTGCAGTTGCTTTGTTCGGCACCCACCTGCTGGGGCTAAGCATCGTACAGGTCGGCTGGTTCACTTTGGGGATCATCGGCATATGGCTGGCTGTGACGGTAGCGGTGCGCCGGCAGTTCGTGCGCTCATTCCGTGACGGGCTACGGGCACGAGCGGTCGATGTCGCCGTCCCTGTCGACCTCTCCGATGTGACCAGCCTGGAGATGATGGTCCAGTCTCTGGGCAGCCCCGACCCTCGGCAGGTGAAGCACAGCCTCGAGCTGCTCGCCTACCACAACAAGGGAAACCTGGTGCCGCCGCTCATCCTCTATCATGACAACTCGGAGGTGAAGCTGAAGGCTCTCGAAGTGATCATGGGAGCCGGCCGCAGGGACGCGGTACCGATCATCGAACGCCTCCTCGGTGACGAGGATCTCGACGTTCGTGCTCGAGCGGTACGTGCCCTGGCGCTCCTCTTGCGCGAAGACATCGCGACGATCATGGCCCCCCGGCTTGAAGACCCGGACCCTCGCGTCCGAGCCGCGGCGATCGGCAGCATCCTCAAGCAGGGTGACGGTGAGGAGGCGAAGCGGGCGGCTGCGATGCTTTCGGAAATGACCGCCGACGCTGACCCTGCTGTCAGAGCCGAGGCAGCCGGCGCATTGGCCGAGCTCGGGGAGCCCGATTGCCAAGATTACCTGGTACAGCTCCTCTACGACACCGAGCCGCGGGTGGTTCGCCAGGCCATCAAAGCGGTTCGTTCGCGGGCAGGGTCAGGTGGTCGAAACCCGATTTTCGTTCCCATCCTGATCTCGCTGATGCGTGACAGGCGATTGAAGCACGATGCCCGTGAAACTCTTGCAGCTTGCGGCGAGAGCGTCATTCCGGCCCTCGTGCACTTCATGAACGATCCGCAAGAGCAGATGTGGGTACGCAGAGCGGTGCCCAAGACGATCGCCCGCATCGGTGAGCCGGCCGCTGCCGAGGCGCTGCTCGACAATCTTGATGAGTCCGATCAATTCCTCCGTCGCAAGGTTGTCGAAGCTCTCGACTGGTTGAGAGCCAAGCACCCGAAAATAATCTTCGATGAACAGAGAATCAGCAAAGCAATCCGTCAGGAGGCCCGGCGCTACTTCCTCGGTCTCACCGATCTGATCAGCATCTCCGACAAGAACAAGATCGCGCTGAAAGCCTTGATGATGCATTGGACTGAAGATGAGCCGCTGCTAGTGCAGGAATTGCTGACCGATCGCATGCGGAACAGCGTCGCCCTCATCTTCGACATGCTGGCATTGATCCGTCCGGCGAAAGACATCCGTGCCGCCTACCAGGGCCTGACCGGCAACGACCCGGCTTTGAGGGCTCACGCCCTCGAGTATCTCGACAATACCCTGTCGGGCGATATCCATCGCCAGGTCTTCTCGGTCATCAACGACGTGCCGCTGAATGAGAAGGCCCGCATTGCCCGGTCCGAGTACAGCCTCGCAGCACAATCCTCCGAGGATGTACTGCGCCGGCTAGTGGTTGCCTCCAATACCGTTGACGAGGACGCCTACTGGCTAGGAGCCGCCGCCGTTCACGCCATCTGTGTCGGCAAGATCGAGGGGCTTTATCCGCAGATCGTCGAGACCTCGAGGCGTAACGACGATTCCGTGGTCCAAGAAACCGCCACATGGGCCGCCGAGTACCTCGGCCTCTAGCCTGCACTTCTCATCGGCAGTCTGCTACGGTGGCGGAGAGGCGCGCGTCTGCGGCGTTGCGCTTGGCTCGGGTGCTCGACGTACTGCACGAGTACGCCTCCGCGCCCGATCCTGCGCGCGCCTTGCAACCGCGCGCCTCTCCACCCCCTCGCGACGACCGCCGTTGAGAAATACAGGCTAGCCCGCAGTTCTCATCGGTCTCCTGCTGCGGGCGCGGAGCGCCTTGTCTGTGCGCCCTCGCCGCGAGCCGTCGTGAGATATGCGGGCTCTGGTTGTTTGTACCAACGCCCCGGTATAAACAATGAGCAGACGGTAAGATCATGGCATGTTGGGAACCGCGAGAAAGATGCGCGGAGCTGTCTGCAAACTTGATCGACGGGGAGGGCGAGACTTGGAACAGATAGCGCAGATCGAGAAAGTACTCTTCTTGCAGCGCCTCAAGGTTTTTGCTCATTGCAGTGCGGGACAGGTCCTTCGCCTTGCCGGAATCGCCAAGGAGCAGCAGTTCACTGCCGGTGAAGTCATCTACCGCCTGAATGATCCGCCAGATTGCATCTACTGCGTCATCGAAGGCAAGGTAAAGCTCGATCATCCACCCAAGGAAACGGCCACGGCCGGAGAGAATGCCGCCTTCGGGATGCTCGAGATCCTCAGCGGTCGGCTTCGGCTGGCCAACGCTACGGCCCAGGAAGACACCCTTGTCCTGGCCATCGACGCCGACGACTTCTTCGATCTGCTCTCGAACAACATCGAGATCGTTCGAGGCTTGTTCTGGCTTTTCTCTGAAGCTGTCACAGCTCCACTGGCCTGGTAGCGCAATGGCCCGATCTCGACATCATGACGCGGTATTCCGTTCAGCGAAGATCTCCATCGCCGCGTTTGCTCTCGCTTGGTCACCGGCTGGTCAGAGCGTGGCCACGAGCAATGCCGTCGAGTCCTCACAGAAAGGAAGAATCGTCGCCGTAGGTGACATCCACGGCGACCGCGACGCCTTTGCCGGAATCCTACAGGAGGCAGGCCTGATCGACGCTGACTTCCAATGGGTTGGAGGCTCTGCCACGCTGGTACAGACGGGGGATTTCATGGACCGCGGCCCGCAGGTCAGAGAAGTCATGGACCTGTTGATGGACCTCGAGAGGCAAGCGCCGAAGCACGGTGGCCGTGTGGAGATCTTGCTCGGCAACCACGAAGGCCTGAACCTACTCGGCGTGGTGCGTGACAACAGCGCCGCCGACGCCGCCGCCTTCGTGGACGATGACTCCGGCCGCCGCAGAGATAGGGCCTTCAAGGACTATATGGAGATGGCCAAGCGCCGGGCCAGGCAACTGCACCGGCCGGCCCCGGAGCTGACGCCGGAGCTGCAAGAGCAGTGGCTGAGCGAGCACCCACTTGGCTTCGTCGAGCGCATGCGGGCGCTCGGCCCGGAGGGATCCTACGGCCGCTGGCTGCGCCACAGGCCCGCCGTCTTGCAACTGGGCGACACCATCTTTCTGCACGGCGGCATCAGCCCGGCGTTGGCGGCAGAGCAGATCAAGAAGATCAACGAGCGCTTGAAGAAAGAGATGGAGGCCTTCGACCGCTACAAGCGGCAAATGGTTCAGCAGCATTTCATCCTACCCTTTTCGACCTTCGACGAAATGACCGAGGCGGTACAGACGGCCCTGCCGATCCTCCAAAGCGAAGCTGCCTTGACAGGCTCCGCCGATCCGCGCCAGAAGCGCCTCGTCGGGAACCTCGAATCAGTACTGAAGATCAACGACTGGTACCTCCTGAGCGCCGACGGGCCACTCTGGTTTCGCGGCCTGGCAATGTGGCCGGAGGAGCAAAGTAAGCCGCTGGTAGAGGAGATCCTCGAAAAGAAAGGTGCCCGCCACATCGTCATCGCCCACACCAGACGGGCCGACGGGCGCATCTATACACGTTTCGGCGGCAAGGTGTTCATCATCGACACTTCGATGTCGCGCGTTTACGAGGGCGGCAGGCCAGCCGCGCTCGAGATCCAGGGAGGAAGATTCACCGCCATCTACGCCGGCGAGAGGATCATGCTCCTGGACCCCTCGGATAGTAGCGCCGATCAGTCAGACCCCTTCACCACCCGCACCTGGGTGTTGTAGTCGGGCACCCCACCGGCCGCGGCGACCAGGCCGCGACGCACAATGACGTTGCCCTCGGGGAAATGCACCTGCAGGTTGCCGCGAGCCATGGGCGCAAGGACCACGCGACCCTCGAAGCGACCGACGTCATTGACCAGCGCGATGCGATGGTTCTGTTTCAGGTGCAGCGCTGCGGCGTCCTCTGCGCTCATCAGGACTGCGTCACGCGGTGCGTCGTTGATCGGATCGACGTCGGCGTAGACGAGGGTGTTGAACTGCCTGCCGCGACGAGTCGAGACCTCGAACCAACCCTCTTGCCGGTGGGAAGGAGGCAACGGCACCGAACGGAAGTGGGCCTTGCCGTCGCCGGTGGGAAAGTTCCAACTCTCACAGAGGTGAGGGCCGCCATACTGGAAGGCATCGCCGGTCTCGGCGAGGTGTTGAATGCCATTGTAAGCGGGCACGACCCTGGCGATCTCCTCGCGAATGGCCTGCGCGCTCTGGCAACCGATCTTGTCGGCCCTCTCCGGATCGGCAGCAGCCGCCAGCTCCAGCCACACCCTCCATTCGGACTTCGCCTCACCCACCTCTCTGGGAATCTGTGGACTGAACATCACCCGTCGCTCCGTGGAGGTTTGGGTGCCACCTCCTTCCTGCTCGTAGCGTGTCCTGGCGGGCAGGAGGATCACCTCACCGTCGGGCTGGGCGGGCTCGATGCATACCTGCTCGTTGAGGATGATGTCCTGGTGCACACGCAGCGGCACCTGGGCCAGGGCGCCGGCGACGTAGCCAGGCTCAGGCAGGGTGCCGACGAAGTTGCCGCCGGAGCAAAACAGCAGATCGAGCTCGCCGCGGGCGGCGGCTTCGACCATCTCCACCGCCGTCAGGCCGAGGTCAGTGGGCACCTCGAAGCCGTACAGCTCTGACATCACCGCAGCATTATCGGCGTTGATCGCCCGGCCGCCGGGAAATGTCGTCGCGTACGCCCCCATCTCGGCACCGCCCTGAACGCCCGAGTGCCCACGGATCGGCATCAGCCCACAGTTGTCGCGGCCAACCCAGCCCTTGGTAAGGCCCAGATTGACAATCATCTGCACGCCGTCGCCGCCGCTGGCGTGCTGTGTGATCCCCATGCTCCATACCAGCACGCCGGTGCGAGCATCGCGGATCAGCTCGGCAAACTCCGCCATGCTGCTGCGCGGCAGGCCGGCACGGGACTCAAGCTCCTCCCAATCGAGCTGTTGCGCTTGTTCTTTCAGCCCGTCGAAACCGCAGGTGTGGGTATCGACGAAGGAAGCATCGTGCCAGCCATGCTCGAGAAGGATCTTCAGAGTGCCGTAAAGAAAGGCGATGTCACCGCCGGTGGTGACGTCGAACCAGTAGTCGGCGATCCCGGTTCCGAAGAGGGCGGAAATCGGAGTCGAAGGGATCCAATACCGCTCCATCGCCGGCTCGCGGTAGGGGTTGACCAGCACCACCCGGGTACCGCGCTTCTTGGCCTCGTGCAGGTACTTCATGGTCACAGGCTGATCGTTGGCTGGGTTGGCGCCGAAGAACACCACCAGGTCGGAACCCATCCAGTCCTTGTAGCTGCAGGTGGTTGCGGCAACACCGAGAGATGACTTCATCGCCGACGTCGAGGGCGAATGGCAGATGCGGGCCGCATTGTCGATGTTGTTAGTGCCGAGAAAGCGCACCACCTTCTGCGCGATGTAGTAGACCTCGTTGGTGAGGCCCCGGGAGGTGAGGTAAAAGGCCAGCCGAGACGGGTCGCTGCTACGAATCTTTCGAGCGATTCGTTGAACCGCGTCCTCCCAGCTGATGCGTGAAAAGCCCTTCTCGCCGTGGCGACGGCGCATCGGGTACGCCAGCCGGCCGAGATCGCGAAGTCGTTCGTTGCTGAGGCCATGGAGGTTCGATAGGTCTTCCAGCAGATGGTGATCCAAAGGCGGCATGGTATTCAGCCGCAGCAAGTTCAGTCGGCTCATGCACAGGTGAACGCCATCGATAGTCCAATCACGCAATCCGGCAACACCCAGGGAACAGCCGTCGCAGACCCCCTTGCGGAGCACCTTCCAGCCATAGCCAAGGTTGTCGCGGTTCTTCCACATCACTCTCAAGATGTCGCGGTAGTGCTTCGGCTTGGTATGTCCGAGGCCCAGTGGGGAGAGCAGCTTGAGCCGCTTTGCCAGGCTGCTTCGCAGGCGATGTGACACGCCTCTACCTCCCCGACATCAGCTTCGGATGCGCTGCTGGCCCGAATAGACGTTCATGTGCTCGCCTCGAAGAAATCCTACAAGCGTCATGTTGCTCTTTGCGGCCAGCTCCACGGCAAGGCTCGAGGCAGCCGACACCCCGGCAACAACGGGCAGCCGCGCCATCAACGCCTTCTGTACGATCTCGAAGGAGGTACGTCCCGACACCACCAGAACGTGCTCATCGAGCGGCAGCCGGTCGGCCAGCAGAGCATGGCCGACGGCCTTGTCGACGGCGTTGTGCCGGCCGACGTCTTCACGCAAGACGATCATCCGGCCGGCGGCTTCGAAGATCGCCGCCGCATGCAGGCCGCCGGTCGCCGAGAAAACCGTCTGCCCGCCCCTCAGACCATCGACGAGGCGCGACAAGACTGCCTGGCTAACTGTGGGTCCGGCGGCAACCGGCGGAGCATCCAGCTGGATCGATTCGATGCTGGCCTTTCCACAGATGCCGCAAGAGGAGCTGGCGAAGAAGTTGCGCTGCCAGGAGCGCCGCGGCTCATGGCCCGGTGCCATCCGCACCTCGACAACGTTGTCCGCATGCAAGCTATCAGCATCGGCACAATGGGCGATGGTGCCGACATCGCCGGGTCCCACGATGCCCTCGGTGAAGAGGAATCCGGCCGCCAGCTCGCGATCGTGGCCGGGTGTGCGCATGAGCACCGCCACCGATTCACCCTCGAGACGGATCTCACAGGGCTCCTCCACTGCGAGCTCATCACGAGAAGAAGAACGCTCGGCGCCCTTCCAGCGTTGAACGTTGGCGGCGACGACGGGTCGCTGCACGGTCTCCTCCGGGCACGGGAATAGAGGGCTTGAACGTAGCCAAACCACCTACCAGTATAGTGGACGCTGCCAAGAGAACTCGATGAGCGCTCCAGGCACATGACCTGTGTCGCCACATCGAAGAGCTCTGCCGGTGGCCATGCTCGGCAATAACAGGCTGCTGAAGCAGGACTGCGCATGCCAACGTATACAATGCTCTAGCCCGCATATCTCAACGGTTTGCTGCTGCGGGCGCGGCAAAGGGCGCGTTCGCTGAGTTGCGCTTGGTCGGGCTCCTCGACGTATTGTCAAATGCGTCTCCGGCGCCCTGGCGACGAAAACCGTTGAGATATGCGGGCGAGGGCGAGGAGAAAGCTCAGATGGGGACCAGATCCAATCCCGGCACTGAACTCGAGACCGAGGCTCCGGCCAAGGCCGACGCCGCGTCGGGATCAGCTGCCCTCGAAAGGCTGGACATCAGCGAAAAGGGCGGGGTCAGGGGCGGCGAGCGCCAGAGCTCCGACCGGCGCCTGTTCGTGCAGCTGCTGGTGTTCGGTGACTGTACGGACAGCAAGCCGCTGATGAGGGCACTGGCCTTCGCCGGCCTCGAGGTGGTGCTCTACGAAGACCTCAACGACCCCCACGGCGTGGCGATCCTGACCGTCACCGAAGACCCTGCTGTCTTCGCCGGTCCGCTTCGCGAGTTCCTCAACAACCGGCCCTTTTCAACCCTCACCCTGAAACCCGAATACACCATGTTGGGGCGTACCTACGCCCTCGGCTACGAGCCCGATCTCGAGGAGACCTTGCTGAAGAAGCCACGCCGCACCCTGACCAACCCCGAATGGCCCTGGGCCATCTGGTACCCACTGCGCCGCAAAGGCGAGTTCGCCAACCTCGCTGAGGAGCAACAGCGCATGATCCTCAAGGAGCACGGCAGCATCGGCATCGCCTTCGGTCAGGCCGACTTTGCCCATGACATCCGGCTGGCCTGCTTCGGTCTCGACAAGAACGACAACGATTTCGTCATCGGCCTGGTCGGCAATGAGCTCTATCCCCTCTCCGCCGTGGTCCAGAGGATGCGGGGCACCGAGCAGACCTCCCGCTACCTGGAAAAACTCGGGCCCTTTTTCGTCGGCAGGGCGATCTGGCGTACGGGTGACGAGGCCGACGCCAAGCCGCAAGGCAGATGGTAGCCGCCACGCCGCCGGTGTCATGGATATGAGTACCTGCCCCGTGGTGGCGTTCGCCACCCTGCGGCTAGCCCGCATATCTCAGCGGGTCGTGAAGCGAGCGGGCGCAAGGGCCGCGAGGACAAGGCGCGGGCCGGTTCGAGGGCGCAGGCGTACTCGTGCAGTACGTCGAGCCCTCGGGGCAAGCGCAACGCAGTCATCGCGACCCTGGCGCTCGCGCAGCCACGAGCCGTTGAGAAATGCGGGCTAGAATTCGAGACGTGCCTGGACGCTGTAGGCACGGGGCGAGGCGAACTGCACCGGCGTGAACTCGCTGTCCTTGGCGATCCCGAAGACGTCGTCGGTGAGGTTCTCGACGCTGAACTGCAGGCTCAGCCTATGGCCCGATGACGGAAGCAAGTCGATGCCAACGGAGAGGTTGAAGATGGAATGGCTCGGCAACCGCTCGAACAGGATGGGCTCGAAGGCTCCCGCACTCCGACTTTCTGCCAGATCGGTCGCGGCGATCGCTCCTTCGACCCCGGCCGTATCCTCGCCCGCTTCCACCTCCACCGGGGTGCCACTGCCGTACTCGAAGCCCAGGTGCGTCCAGAAGCCGGAGCGACGATGCCGCCAGTTGATTCCCGAGACCAACGTGTGCTTTTGGTCGAAGGCGGGAAGAATGCGCTGGCCCATGGCCAGCTCCTCGTCGGAAAATCCACCGGTTGCTGGACCGATGAAGTAGGTTCTGACAAGACTGTAGTTGACGAAGCCCGAGAGACCGATCGTCTCGATCTCCGGCACTCTTAGCGACAGCTCCAGTCCCTTGGAATCCTCCCCGGCGAAGTTGACCGGCAGGAAGACGCGGGTGTTGGCGATCTCGCCGGTCTCGAAAGCGTTGTCCCCGCTGCGATAGTATGCCGTCGCAGCCGCCACCGCATGTCCGCCCATGTCGGTGCGGACGCCGAACTCGAAGTGGTTGTTGGTGAGCGGCCGTACCGGCAATGACTCCTTCCCCAGCTTGCTGGCCAGCAAAAGGTTCTCGATCGGCGGCGGCGAGAAGAAGCGGTTGTAGGCGAAGTGGAGCCCGACGTCGTCTCTGATGGCGTAGGCGAGGTTGATGCGTGGGCTGACCTCGGTCTGCTCGACCACCAGGTCGTAGCGATCGATGCGCAGGCCGAGGTTGGCGGTCAAGCCGGCTAGAGGCTGAAACTCATCCTGGAGGTAGATACCGACGAGGTTGCCGGTCCTATCCTCGGCGAAGTCGAAGCTCTCCAGCCCTCCCGTTTCATCAGCGGACCCTGCGAACGACCTCATCGCCACCGCCGCCGTTGCGGCCGCCGCCGCGCTCACTTTCTCCTGCTGGCGTGGATCGAAGGCAAGGCCCTCGTCCAGGCTCAGGCCCTTGACGTCGACGCCGGACTTGAACACATGGCCGCCTGGGAATCCGCGCGTGTAGTCGATCTTGCCACCTACCGTAAGATCCTCACGGCGGCCGTCGGCAAAGATTGTCAGTGGATCGCTGGTGGGCACGAACCGCTCGCGCGCGTAGCGCTGGTAAAAGGAGGTGGTCAGCAGCGCATCGTCACCGAAGAGATGGTCCCAGCTACCGATTGCGGTCTGTTGCCGGGTGCGTTTGGTAGCGTCACGGCCGACCAGATCTTCTTCCTCCGTGTTGGGCAGGTCGAAGTTGGTGCCGCCGCCACTGAGCACCACCCTGAACGAGTCCGCGGCGCCGCTCTTGTAATCCAGCCGCAGGAAACCGCGCCCTCCACGGCCGGAATCGTGGAGATCCTGCTCTTGGGGTGGGTTGAGAAAACGCCCCGAGTTGAGTGCCGAGCCGTTGACGTAGTAGCCCCAGTTCCCCCGGCGATTACCGTACTCGAAGGCGACGTCGCCGCGATCGAGGCTGCCGCCGCCCGACACCACGCTGCCGTGACCTGGCTGGTTGAGGCCTGATTTTGTGGTCATGTCGAGAATGCCTCCGAAGCGGTTGCCGAACTCGGCGGCAAAGCCCCCGGTAATCATGTTGATCGAGTTGAAGACTCGTGGGCTCAGTGTGGGGCTGAACTGCTGGTTGGTATTGTCGAGAAACGAAACGCCATCGATGAAATAGTGTAACGACAGCTCGTTGCCACGCAGGTGCACGAGATTGTCGTGGCTCTGCACGGCACCTGCATAGAGCGTCGGCACGACGTCGGAGAGATTCTCCGACCGGGCGAGAGGCATCCTTTCGACCGCCTGTCGGGAAACCGCGACGCTGGAGCTGTAGTTGGTTGTATCGAACAGCGGCGTGCCGGATACGAAAACCTCGCTGCGGGCATGCTGCACGGGACGCAGAACGACATCGAGGGAGCGCGTCTGCCGGGGGCGGATCTGCAGCGAACGCTCTACCGTGTAGTAACCATCCAACGAGGCGCTCAGTCGATACGACCCCGCCTCGACGCCGGCCAGCACGAAGCGGCCGTCGGCGCCGCTGCTCACCACCAGGGGGTCGGTCAGAGAACTGCCGGCGAGCGCGATGGCAACGCCCGCCAGCTCCTTCCCCGACCCCAGCTCCACCACCCTGCCGGCGACCAGTTGCTGCGCCGCCGCCGAGCCGGGCACCAAAAGCAGGCTCAGCGCCGCCACGACCGACGCGCGGCAGTGGTTGAAATCGAACTTCAGCATCATCCTGTCTTCCTTCGCTTGCTCGTAATCGAGTCCTGGCCGCTGTCCCTAACTTCTCAACGGCCCATGGCCGCGCCCGCAGCAGCAAGCTGTTGAGATATGCGGGCTAGCCGATAAGCAGGCCCCCGAGCGGCATCGGAACCCAGCTGCGGGAAGGCGGCACGATCAGCCGCCAACCACGAAGCGCATCAGGCCGTTCCGCCGGGTGCAGCAGAACTCTCTGGAGGTACTGGGTTGAGGCCCTGCGGGAGTCAGAGAACCCGCGGGGGAGGATCGGGAGGTCGCGGCGCATCGGTGCGAGTGCCAGGGTCGCGCCGGTAGTGACAGGCACTTCCCTCGTGGGCGACGAGGCCGCTTCCTACTACCCGCTGCAGGACAGCGGGCTCCTGGCCGGCCGGTGAAGAGTCGATCGGTTGCGAACGACCACAGGGACCGAGGAGAGGACAGCCGATGGAGATGCCAGAGGCGCCTTCCGGCGATCCCGCGGGGCAGTGGGAGACGTTGCCCCCGGGCCGCGCACCGGCGGCAGCAGCCTCCGTGGAGGTCGGATGGCGGAAACAGAATCCCGCCGCGCACGACTGGCAAGCGGGCCCATGGCCGCACGAAGCTCCCGTCACCGTGGCGCCGGCAAGAGGAACAACGGAGCCGACCATCAGAGCCACGCTGGCAGCGAGGGCGACCACGGCTCGCGTTCCGCGACAGAGAAACTCCCCACTCATGGTCTTCATTCTAGGGAATCGTGAAGAGGGTGGCAAAGCTGCCAGGCTGCTCCCAGTGGCCGGGCCGACGATGCAGGCTAACCCCCCTGCACTGGCCACTGGGCGGCGTAGAAGGAAGCACTCGCTGCCGCCCGTTCGGCGAGCAGCGGTGCCGCCTCGAAGCGACCTCCATGGTGCTCGGCCAGCTCGGCCAGACGATCCCGCACCTCGCTCAGGCCTCGCTCATCGGCGTAGCGGAAGATGCCGCCGCGAAACGGCGCAAAGCCGGTGCCCAGCACCAGCGCCAGGTCCGCCTCCTGGGGTGAAACGACGATCTCCTCGTTCAAGGTGCGACAGGCCTCATTGAGTAGCAGCAACAGGCAACGATCGATGATCTCCTCCGTGGCGATTCTCATCTTGGCACCGGCGCCGGGCAGCAGCCCAGCCAGCCCGCCATCCGGCCGGGGCGCCCCCTTTTCCCCATAGACGTAGAAGCCTTTCCCCACCTTGCGCCCCAGGCGCCCTGCCTCACGCATCCGCTCGCTCACCTGCGAGGCGGGGATACGATCACCGAAGGCAGGGCCGAGCTCGGCGGCGACGTCGGCCGCGATATCCAGGCCGATCTCGTCGAGCAAGCGCAGCGGCCCCATGGGCATGCCGAAGCGCACCAGCACGCCGTCGACCCTTTCGATGGATACACCGGACTCCAGCAGCAGCAGGGCCTCGTTGAGGTAGGGCATGAGCACTCGATTGACGAAGAAGCCCGGCGCGTCCCCCACCACCACCGGCACCTTGCCCAGGTCGAGGGCAAAGGCCGCCGCGGCATCGACGGCCTGCGGGTGCGAGTGGGGTCCCCGCACCACCTCGACCAGCGGCATGCGGTGGACGGGGTTGAAGAAATGCAGGCCCACCAGGCGTCCCGGATCCTGCAAGGCCTCACCGAGAGCCCGTAGGGTAAACGACGAGGTGTTGGTCGCCAGCACCGCATCGGCACGGCAGGCAGCCTCCATCTCGGCCAGCACCTGCTGCTTCACGTCGAGCCGCTCGACGACCGCTTCGATGACCAGGTCGGCCTGCCGGAAGCCTGTGTATTCCAGCGTCGGGCTGATCCGTCCCATGCCTTGCACCACCCCGCGCCGGCTCAGGCGGCCAGATCGGCGACGCTCCTCGAAGCGCTTGTAGGCCACGGCGTTGCCGGTGCTGAGGGAGTGCCGGTCGATGTCCTTCAAGCGCACCGGCAGCCCTCGGTAGGCGGCAAGCTGGGCAATTCCACCACCCATGACACCGGCACCCACCACCGCCAGCTTCTCGATCCGGCGCAGAGGCGTCTCTGACACTCCCGTGCGGGCTCGGCGGCGCGCCCGCTGACGGAGGAAAAAGATGCCGATAAGGTTACGGGCCACCGGCGAGACGATCAGCTGGCCGACTCGCTCGGCCTCGAGCTGCAGCGCCTTCTGCAGGGGTAACCGCAACCCCCTCCGCACCGTATCCAGCGCCGCCAGCGGCGCCGGATAGTGGCCGCCGGTCTTGGCTCGAACGCCCTTGGCGGCCTGCCGGAACAGCAACCATCGACCTAGCGGCTGCCCCTCGAGCACGAACCTGCGCAGCCGGCGGAGCCACGGCCGGTCTTCGGGGGCCCGCTGGCCCGCCGCACCTTGGTCCAACACCCAGCGCCGTGCCTCGCGCAGCAGCAGCGGTGCCGGAACAACTGCATCCACCAGGCCGATGCGGCGGGCGCGACGAGCGTCCACGGAACGGCCGGCGAGGATCATTTGTAGCGCTCTCTCGAGGGAGATGCGCCGCGGCAGCCGCTGGCTGCCACCGAAGCCCGGGAAGATACCGAGGTTCACCTCCGGCAGCCCTATCTTGACCGCGCGGCTGTCGGAAGCGATGCGCCAGTCGCAGGCCAGCGCCATCTCTGTCGCCCCCCCGAGGCAAGTCCCATTGATCGCTGCCACCGTCGGCACCGGCAGATCTGCGAGCTGCCGAAAGACCTGCTGGCCCTGCCGGGCCGCCGCGGCACCCTCTTCGGCGCTGCCAACCGCGGCGATGGCCGCGACATCAACACCGACGATGAACGACTCGGGCTTATCGGAGGTGAGCACGACGCCGACTACCTGGCCCCTCGATGCCTCCGACTTGATGTGCTCCAGCAGCGAGCCCATGCGCTCCAGGAGCTCCGGCGTGAAGCGGTTGTGCTCGAGGCCCGGCTGGTCGAACTCGATGATGGCGACGCGGTCCTCGCCGATTTGCAGGCTGAGGCCGGCACCAGCGGCGGCAAGCTCTTCGGGACCATGCTCCAGCGGGCTCCCGCTCACCGTTCCAGCACCATCGCGCCTCCCTGCCCGCCGCCGATGCACTCGGTGGCCACCCCCCAACGATTGCCTCGGCGAGCCATCTCGTGCAGCAGCGTCACCACCAGTCGCGTGCCGGTAGAGCCCACCGGGTGTCCGAGGGCGATGGCGCCGCCGTTGACGTTGAGCTTGTCGCGATCGATCTCTCCGATGGCGCGGTCGAGGCCCAACTCCTGACGGGCGAACGATGTCGAGCGGAAACAGATCTCACAAGCGATCACCTGGGCGGCGAAGGCCTCGTTCAGCTCGATCAGCTCCGCCTGCTGGAGATCGATACCAGCCTCTGCTAGTGCCGGAGGCACCGCATAGCAGGGACCCAGGCCCATGCGCCGGGGGGAACACCCCGCCCAGGCATAACCGGCGACCCTGCCCAGGGGCTCGTAGCCGAGCTGGCCAGCGGTCTCCTCGTCCATCACCAAAACGGCAGCGCCTCCGTCGGTCACCATGCAGGCATTGCCGGCGGTCACCGTCCCGTGGCGGCGATCGAAGATCGGTCGCAAGCGCGCCAGCGCCTCAATGGTTTGCCCGGGACGGGGCCCGACATCGATATCGACCAGCTGCTCGTATGAGGGCGGAAGGTAAACGGGAATTCTCTCGGCCGCGAAACGGCCCGCCTCCTCGGCGGCGACAGCCCGCCTGTGGCTCGCCAGTGCCAGCTCGTCCTGCATCTGTCGTGTGATCTGGAACTCCTTGGCCAGTACCTCGGCAGTCTCCCCCATGTTGAGGCCGCAAACCGGATCGGTGAGACCGCTCTCCAGCCCTACGACCGGTTGGAAGTGTCGCGGCCGGAAGGCTGCCAGAGCGGACAACCGCTGGCTGAAACTCTTGGCCCTCGCCAGTTTCTCGAAAGTGCGTTGCGCCGAGTGGCGAAAGAGCAGCGGATAGCCGCTCATCGACTCGACGCCACCGGCCACCACGATCCGTGCCCGCCCGCAGCGGATGCGCTCGACAGCGGTGGTGATCGCCTCCATACCCGAGCCGCAGTTGCGCTGCACGGTGACCGCTGGAATCGCTCGCGGCAAGTTGGCCCTGAGCGTGATCACCCGCGAGATGTTTGCGGCATCGAACGGATTGCCGGCACAGCCGATGATCACCTCGTCGATACGGGCCGCGTCGAGGTCGGAGCGCTCGATCAGCTCGGTCACCGCCTGGCGGCCGAGCTCGACGGCCGGAACCTCTCGCAGCGCCGTACCGACCTTGGCGTAGACGGTTCGCAGGGCGTGGGTGATGACGACTCCTTTGGGCATCAGGGCACCGCACGTATTG
>JBHHYG010000026.1:0-18689 GCA_046757445.1 Acidobacteriota bacterium | reverse complement strand
CTCGGGATCGTCGAGGTAAACGAATCCCGGCATGAACCAGCCGCGCATCCCCCACCAGTCACGCGATTCCGTCACCCGGTTGCGCACCCAGCCGGCGTACTCGGAAAAGAGCTGTACCCACTCGTGCGAGGGGTAGCCGTGGGGGTTGAGAAAGATGTCGGGGAGCCAGGTTCGCCACAGCTCGGTTCGGATCTTCGATTCCGGATAGATCGGGTCGTCGTCCCACTGTGCGGCTGTCACATCGACCCCCAGGGAGCCCAGGTAGCCGGCGTGCAGCATGTAGTGGGGCATGATCTTGTAGAGGTCGTAGGCGAGCTGGGCGCCGTCCGGGTTGGTGATCGGATGGATGACGACGTTGACCTTGTCGAGCTTCTTGCGAAACTCCGGATCGGTGAGCAGCAGCTCCGCCAGCTTGAGCACGTGGCTGGTCGAGGAGACCTCGTTGGCATGCTGGCGGGCGGAGTAGATGACCGTGGGCTTGAGGGTGGTGGCCTTGGCCTGCGACCAGTGGCTGGCCTCGACCGGTGGCATCAGGTCCATGGCCCAGACCTCCTTGCCGAGGTAGCTGTGGCCGACCCGGTACACCGTGGCCTCGGGGAAGCTCGCCATCTTGGCCAGCAGCTCGTAGGCCTCGGGGGGTGGGATGGGGGTATCCCACTGGACGATGGGTTGGCCGTCGTAATGCCACTCGGAAGTCAGGTAGTTGCGGATCTCGGGGAAGGGCTCGGGGGAGCCGTTGGGCGCCAGCTCCACCGCCAGTTGAGATTTCGGATCCGGCTTATGCTCCCAGCCCGCCGCGATGCGCAGCAGACCAAGATGGTGATAAGCGAGGGCCTGGCGGTAGAGGCCGGCGGCGCGTAGTCGGGCCAGGTTCTGAACTACCGCTCGGACTTGCTCGGCCGACAGGATCAGCTGGTCGACACTGCGGGTGCGGGCACGCCGGATGAGCTCGGCACGCTGATCGGTCTCCGAATCGACCTTGACGCGCAGGTCCAGCCGTTGGATACCGTCGGTCCCATCAGCGACGAGCGCGGCCAGCGTCGTCGGCCGCTCGAGTGCCACCCGCGGGATCTCCATCCGCAGCCTGCCCTCGGCGCCGCCGCGCTCCCGGTACTCGACGACCACCGAGGGGCGGATGGCGCCGAAGCCGGTGAAGCTGATGTGGACTCTGCCGGGTCGGCCGTCGGACTTGGCGTGCATGACGGGGATGACGCGGCCGGGATATTGGAGCGCCTGGCCGCGGGCGAAACGACCGAGGAGATCGAAGAAATGAAGCACGCCGAAGTAGATCTCCTCGTGCAGCGATTCCATGGAGGCGATCTGCTCCTGGTCGATGCCGATCCGGTAGTCGGGCTCGCTGAGGCTCGCTTCCACCCGTAGCTCCCCGAAGAAGGGGGCATCCTGGGGGCGCGGCTTACCCTCTGCCAGCCTCATGACGTAGTCGTAGATGGCCGGCAGCGTCTCGGATTGAAAGTGATCCCAGAAGCGCTCCAGGTCGGTGATGATGCGGCGATCGATGACGGTCTTGCCGGCCACCGAGGCCCGGATCCAACCGGTAGTGACGCGAACCTTCTCGTAGTTGGGGAAGGGGTCGAAGTAGGACCGCAGCACCCACTTGGGCTCGAAGCTCTGGCGCAGGATCTCGCTGCCGTCCTCGGCCGTGGCCACAGCCTCGTAGGTGGGCGAGCCGATGGGGGTCATCTCGAAGCTGATCTGCGCGAGGTCGAGGCCGGAGTCGCGGGCCAGCACCTCGTCGATCGGAAACAGCTCCATCAACCAGCGGTTGGGTGTGTACATCGCCTGCTGCTTCCACTGCGGCGGAGGGCCGGCCCTGGCGACGCGCAGGGTGAGGTGATCGACCGGTTTGCCTTTCAAGGCCGGGCGCACGACCTCGTAGAGCCAGCTGTATCCCTGCTTGTAGGCGGAAAGGATCCGCACCGAGCTGCCCCGCTCGGCGGCCCCGGCCTGGCGCAGCTCGGCGCGCACCTGCCGCTCGATCTTGTGGCGGACCTCGGGCGGCTCGCTGAGGCGGGCCTCCAGCGCCACCGGCTCACCCCGCTCGATGCCCGGCAGAACCCGGGCGCGAAAGAGTCGCCAGAACTTATCGACCTCCGAGGCCACCTCGAACTCGTCGTCGATGATGCGCTCGGCCTTCTGCACATCGAGATCGCCGACCGTGACCTCGAGCGAGTCGGTGCTGATCGTCCTGGCCGCTTCCTGCTGCACGATCTCGGCCAGGCCGGCCTCCGCCTTCTCCACGTAGACCGCGACGTGGACCGAGTCGAGGTCCTTGCCGGCCAGCTCGGCAGCCAGCTTGTCAAGCTTGTAGAGGGCCGTCGATGCTTGTCCTGCCGGCGATCGGCCCGACAGCAAGCGCCAGGCGTCCTGCTCGATCTCCGACAGGGTGGTGCGATCTTTGCCTCGTTGCCGGATATGCGGGAAGCGCTCGGCGAGCTGCTGCAGGGCGCGGTCGAGGCCGCGCGCGTCGGCGCCGGTGACCACCACCGCCTTTTTGCTGCCGAAGGCCTCGGGGACCACCTGGATGAGCCCTTCGCCGGGCTGCAGGGTGGTGAGATCGAGCTTGCCGTCGCCCACCAGCCGCTCGATCAGCGGGTGGTCACGACCGATGAGAATCAAGGTCGCCTCGTTTGCGGGCTCTTCGATCGCCTCCGGGGCGCGGGCTGCCGGCACGACGATGCCGGTGGACTCCAGCCCCAGGCGGGCGGCCAGATCGAGAGTGCGGCGGCCGGCGTCGGCGCTCGGGCTCAGCAGCACATCGACCCTGTCGGGGATGAGGTCGCCATCCGAGTCCCCCAGCAAGCCGTCGATCGTATAGAGGTTCGCCAGGCCGAGCTTGCTCTTCGCACCCGCCCCCGGGCGCGGCCCCAAGGGTCGGGGTCGGGGCCCGGCTTCCTCGCCGCTGCGGGGCAACTCCACCTCGGCCCGCTCTCCTGCCGGCCCGGAGAGCGAGATGCGAAGCAGCGCCGCCCCCGGGTAGGAAAGAGAAGGGGCTTTGCCAGCGGCGCCGGCGGTTCGATCGGCTCTCAGAGGTTCCAGCGACAGGCGGGCCCGGCGCAGTTCCGCACCGGAGGCCAGCGCCACCTCCACACTCAGCGATGCCAGGGCCTTGGCGCCGGCTTGCACGCGAACCTCCGGCACGACGATCGTCACAGGTTCTACCTGTTGGCGATGCAGGTAATCCCTGACGTCGGCCACGACCTTGCTGAGAGTCGGGCCGTCGGGCTCCCACAGGTGGGGTAGCCGCCCGGCGAACGCCTCGGCCGCCGCGCGCAAGCCCTCCTCACCCTCGCCCATGAGGATCAAGAGAGGGCGGCCGGCGCGCGTCACCAGCTTGACGATGCCCTCGTCGGCAGCGATCTTCGCCAGTCCCACATCGGCGGCCGCCAGCCCCACTCGCTCGAGGGCAGCGGCCCCCACCAGCACGGCCGGCCTCGCCGGGTCGGCCGCGGCAGGAATCGGCAGGTCCATGGCCGAGGTCTCGAAGCCGAGCCGGGCAGCGACCTCGGCGGCGGCCTCGATCTCGACGCTCGAAGGCCGAGGCCCCAGGACGATGGCAGCGTTGACCCCGTCGATGAGGCCGTCGTCGTTGCCATCTTGCAGGATCGGACCCACCGAGAAGATCGATTCGATGCCCAAAGTAGCGGGGCCGGCGCGCGATTCCTGGGCAGGTGCTGCGATGCCTGCCGGAGCGGTGCCGGCTCCGGGGTCCTGGGCAGATCCCGCGTGGCCGGTAAGGGCGGTTAGCGCACCAGCGACGAGGATTGCGAGTCGGGTTGGTGTCGTTCTTGCGTTCAAGGGTGCGGCAAGCCCGGGCATGCTTTCTCTGGGGGCGGCGGCCCGTCTGGTAACGGATTCAACATAACTGCAGTGAGAAGAGAAAATACGTCCGATGCCGCAGACGGGCAAGGGCTCGTCGAGAGGGCGCAGCCGCCTCGGCGGCCCCTACGAATCGGTCTCGATGACGATGGTGTCGGCGATCTTGTCGCCGAGGCGGCGGCCCTGTGGATCGGTGAGCACCAGGTAAACCTCGATGATGGCGACGATGAGAACCAGGAAGGCCAACGGGAATGCAAAGACGAGGCCGACGATGGTGTAGGCCAAGAAGGGGATAAGGCCGGCCGGGGCGAACATCCAGTTGCGCCGGATCGAGTCGGTGATATCGGTGGGTGAGCCGTCGAGGGTGACGGGCCGCAGCTTCAGGATCACCTTGCCGATCGAGCGATGATCCATGAACTCGGCCTCGAGGCCGTCTCTGACCAGCCAGTAGGTGGCGGCGAGCAGTCCGCCAATCACGGGAATGAAGGCCACCAACAAGCCGATGACGCCATCGATGATGGCGGCCAGCAGGCGCTTGTCGACAGGCGCCTGTCGTAGCTCGGGCGGCTCCAGGGCCGGGGATGCCGGTTCACTATCCGCTGCGGCTCCAGCCTCGGCAGCGGGCGCGGGATTGTCAACCATGCCATCCTCTTCGTCGATCATTGTCGGTTCCTGCAACGACTCTATTGGCTGGACCGGTCATTTACCACTACGTACGAACGACAAGAAAAGTTCTGGGCCGTTCCTCGCCTGGAGAAGGAGCGAGAAGATCGCCGCGGCGGACGACGTCGTTGCCGTAGCGGCGCTGTAGCGAATCGAGGGCGCGGGACAGCTCGAGCTCGCGGGCCGCGGTGGTGCCCGGGAAGGCGAGCTGTACGGGGGTGTGCTCGAGGGCGGCAAAACAGACCGACAGCCCGCGCACCCGCACGCGGCGCCCCAGCGCCCGGTGCAGTAGCCGGTGGGCCACGAGCAACAGCAGCGGGTCGAGATTGCTGGGCTGGGGCAGGGGAGCAGCGCGCTCCTCACCCTCGCCGTCGGCGTAGCGGATCCTGACGGCGCAGCGGCCGGCGCGCCGCTCGATGGCCCGCAGCCGCTGGCCGGCGCGGCGCACCAGGCGGGCCAGCAGTGCTTCCAGCACCGGCAGCACGTTGGTGTCGCCGGGCAGCTCCGCCCCTTCCTCTATATAAGGCGCCTTGCGGGACGGCCGTACCGGCTCGTCGTCCTCGCCCCGCGCTTGCCGGTGCAGCTGCCGGCCGAGGGGTCCCAGGACCAGGGTGAGGTCGTCGACGCCGAGCCGCGTCACCTGCCCGACCGTCTTCAGGTTGAGCTCGTGCAGCGCCGCCACCGCGTCGGGCATTGCTGCCGGCAGCTTGGCCACCGGAAGCGGCGCCAAGAACGCCGCCTCGTCGCCGCAGACGATCTCCTGCAGGCGGGTGGGCGCCAGGGTATCGGCGGCGATCCTGCTGACCAGCTTGTTGGCGGCGAGGCCGGCGGTGGAGCCGAGCCGCAGGCGCTCGAACAGCTCCGCCTGCAGCCGCCAGGCGACATCCTTGGCCTCGCCGAAGAGACGCCGGGTGCCGGTGAGGTCGATGGTGGCCGCACCGCCGAGGCCGATCCCCCCCGCGGTGGCCGATGCGGTGGCCGGCTCCGCCAGCGGCGAGTACTGCGACAGCACGGCGGCGACAGCTTCGGCGGCGCGCCGATACAGAGGCGGGTTGGGCGGCAGTACGATGAGCTCGCGGCAGCGCCGCCGGGCCGCCGGCAACGGCATGCCGGTCTCTACTCCTTGCCGTCGTGCCTCGCCCGATACCGCCAGCAGCCGTGGCGTTCCTGCTGCCGCCGGGGCGACGGCCACCGGCCGCTGCCTGAGCCCGGCGTCCATCACCCTCTCCACCGCCACCGGAAAAGCCGGGATGTCGAGGTGCAAGATGGTGCGCTGCATGGAGGCGAATCTTACACGAAAATACAGTGGCAAAAAAGATCGGTTGACAGAACCACGCATGTGGCCGTCTGATAAGCGTAGCTTGACGGCTGGCCTGCACGGCGAGCACGGGCAAGCTACAGCCGGTCGGGGGACCGGCGGGGCGGAGGTTCGCTCCGCACAATCGGGGGACCGCGCAGTTGCACGGGAGGCGGAAGTGAGCCCCGAAGGTCCTGTCTTGTCACCACCGGGGAGCCGCGAGCCGCTCGCCGGGACGGCGGCTACGAACAGCTCTGCGTGTGATCGCCCCGCGGGCACGACCCTGGCCCCGGAGGGCAACCCCGATCTGCCTGCGGAAGTCGAAGCGATCTTCGCGCATGGCGCTGCCGCATGGCGCTCGTTCCTGCAGGGCTACTCACCCTTCATCCTGGGCTGCATCCGCCGCTTTGCGCGCGACTATGACGAGCGCATGGAGATTTACGTGCATGTCTGCTGCCGCCTGCAGGCCGACGACTGCCGTCGCATTCGTCAATACCGTGGCCGCGGGGCGAAAGGCGATTGCAAGTTCAGCACCTGGCTGGCGGCGGTGACCTTCAACTTGGCGCGTGAGTGGATTCGCACGTCCCGAGGTCGGCGAAGAATGTTCCGGGTTGTCCGTGATCTGGACCGTACCGACCGGTTGATCTTCCGTTACTACTTCTGGGACGGATACGGGATTCAGGAGATCACCTCGAGCTTGCGCACGCGGCATCGGCTCTCCATCTCATCGACCGAGGTGATCGAGCGCCTCGGTTTCGTCGAGCGTCGCTTGAGCAAGGACCATCGCTGGCGTCTGGTGACGGCGTTGCTGAGGTCGGTTTCGCCCATCTCACTCGATCACCCGCGTCACCTGGTCCGCGAGGCGGCACCCTTCGAGCTGCCCGACCTGCGCTCGGACCCGGAGACACGGGCAGGGCAAAGCGCTGCGGAGAGGACACTGCGGGAGCTTATCGAGGGGCTTCCCCGACAGGAACAGATGGCGTTGCGGTTGAAGTTCGATCGTGGACTCACTGCGCGGGGGGTGGCCAGGGCGCTTGGAATTCGCAACCACAAGAGGGTTTATGAGATCCAGGCGAGGGCGTTGGCGAAGCTGGCCGCAGGGCTGCGAGACCGAGGCATCGAGCTGGCGGATTTCGGCCCTGCTCGGCATGCTCTGGATATTCTCAAATGATTCGCCATGGCGACGTTCTCGAGAATCGTTGTCCGAGCTGGCAGGAGCTTGCCAGCTCGTTCCTAGCCAGAACCGATCGCTTCGCTGCCCATCGCAGGCGGTGTGAGGCGTGTGCCGGCCGTTGGCGGCGGGTTCGCAGCCTCAGCGTCATGCTGCAGGAGGCCGAGGAGATCTTTCCGGCCTTGTCCGGGCCGTGTCCGGACGCCGCGGATTGGGCGGCGCTTGCCGAGCAGGCGGTGGCCGCGGACCAGCGCCATGCTCTGGTCGCCCATCTAGCAGCTTGCGAGCGCTGCGCTGCGCTGTGGAACTATCTCTGTGACGTCGTGGAGGAGGTCGACTCACCACCGCCTGCAGCAGCGGTCGACGCCAAGCCCGATGCAGAGAGGAGCCCGCCATCCCGCCGCGTTCGCTGGTTGCTAGCGGCAGCCGGGCTTGCCGGGCTGCTCGTCTTTCTTGCCTACCCGCCGCCACCGGTTGAAAGCGGCGGCGGTGAGCGCTGGCGGGGACCCGCAACTCGGTTGGCCACCGAAGCTCGCTGGCCCCCTGGCAGCGAGGGCCCCGTTTTGCGCTGGCAGCGCTCGGCGGAAGCTTCAGGGTACCGGCTGCAAGTTTGGGATTCGGCCGGCAACTTGGTGATCCGTCACCTTCTTGCGCCGTCGATCGTGGAGTGGAAGCTCGAGCCTCAGGCGCCGACAGCGAAAAGCTATTACTGGTTGCTCGAGGCGCTGCGCGAGGGCCGGGTAATCGCCAGAAGCGATGTGAAGGTCGTTGCCTGGTCGGAGCAGCACGCCGCCAGCCCCCGTGGGGGTCGGTGAGCCGGATGGTCAACTACAGGACGCTCGCATGCCTCGGCACCATACTCCTAGCGTTACCGGGCGATGGCGGCGGAGGCAATATCGGTGTGCCCGCCGGCCCGGTGACCGCGGCACCGCCCTTCGCACAAGGCGATCCGCTGGGCTGGATCGAGCGAGCCCTGCAACGAGGTCAAAGCCGTCGGGCCATGGCAGGGTATGCGGAGCGGCTATCCGCCGATCCCAGCGAGCTGACGGCGGCCCTGGGCCTGGTACGTGGCGCCGTTCGAGCTGGTGCCGACGATTGGCTGCACGGGTATCTGGCGGCGTTGAGGCGGCGAGCGCCGACGGCCGCGGTGGGGCTGGCAGTTGCCGAGGCAGCCTTTGCCACCGGCGATCGTCAGGCTGGCAGGGATGCAGCCGACCGAGCACATAGAGCGCGCCCCGCCAGTGCCGATATTGCCTACACCCTGGCCGCGGGGCGTGCGGCGATGGGCGACATTGTCGCCGCTTTCGAGGCGGTCTCCGGCTGGCAACTCCAAGAACCGATGAGCTCCATGGGCGTCGGCAGCGCGCAGCGGTCGGCTGCATTCGCGGCGCTGCTCGACCCCGTGGGGGCGGGCAGGCGCCGTGCTGTCGTCGCGTGGGCTCGGGGCCGTCGTCACGGCGACCCTTTGGATCAGGCCCGTTCCCTGGTGCTACTGTCGACCGTCGAGGGGTTGCTGGACGACTCGCGGGCCGCGCAGCGGACTGCCCGGCGTGCCTTGCAGCTCGGCCTCGCAGGTGGTGATCCGATGACCACTGCCAGGTCACTGGTGAGGTTGGCCGAGACGGACGATGAGCGCTCCTTGCAGCCGATATCGCTGTTGAGGGCGGCGTGCCGCTCGCTTGGCCCGCAGCGAGGAACGGCCTGGGTTGACTGCATGCTGTCGGTGTTGCGGGCGGCTTGGGATGCGGGATTGCCGCAGGAAGGTCTGAGCCTCTACCGGTTGGTGGCGCCGCTGGCGGCAGGGAGCTCCATCCTCGAGCTGCGCCTGGCCGCAACGGCTCTTCCATTGCTACAAGCCAGCGGTAGGATTCTCGAGGCGGTGCGCTTGGCGGAGTCCGCCGCCGCCGCCGCCAACGGTCTCCTGCAGCCGCGGCTCGAGGCCCACTACCTGGTTCGCCTCGCTGGACTCTGCAGGCTGCTGGGTGATGCAACCGGGGCCGAAAGCGCGGCCCTGGCTGCCCTGGCGGCGGCACCTGTTTCCAGCATCGATGTCGCAGCGCGCGCGCTGGCCGAGAGAGCTGAAGTGGCCTTGGCGATGGGTGAGGGGCGGCGGGCCGCGGCCCTTCTGCGTCAGGCTGAGCAGATGAGCTTGCGGGGATCCGGCAACAACAGCGACTTCGCCGTCTACCGGCTACGGCTCGAGCTGAAGCTGGGGAGATCGTCAGCTCTGCCAGTAGGCGGCGATGATTCAGGGCGTGCGCGAAGCCCGTCGCCCGTGGCAGAAGACACACCTGCGGCGATCCTGTCTGCGGTCATCCGAGGGCTCTCCATGGAGGCCAGCGGCCATCTCGAGTTTGCCTGGGAGGCCTACCATGCGGCGATGGAGAAGTTCACGACCTTGACCGATCGTCTGGGCGACGCGCCCACACGGGCCCTGATGACGGATGCCTGGCACGATCTGAACCGCAGGGCGATGTCGGTGGCCCTGGCGCTGGACCGGCCAGCGCTGGCCTTGGACGCTCTGGAAGCGGGGCGTCGCTGGGCGGGCGAGCGTGGTGGTTGGCCGCCCGCAGGAAGCTCTTGGTCGGGCAATGATGTTGGCGGCGAGGCACAGTCTGGTACCGGCGACACGGGCGAAGATCACTCCTGGCGTCGGCTGTCGCGGAACCTGTCGGCGCAGACCGCGATCGTCGTCTATGCCTTCGGTGCCGACAATGTATGGGCGCTGGTGCTGCGTCATGGGCAGCTGCGGGCCTTGAAGTTACCCGTGGAAGCCGAGGCCCTGCGCCATCAGGTCAGGCTGTGGCGAGCCGCGATCACCCAACCATCTCCCGCCGGCTTGTGGCGTCAGGTTAGCGTGCGGCTGTCCTCTGTATTGTTGGACCCGCTCGAGCGCGCCGGTTACCTGGATGGGGTTCGAACCGTCTACGCCGTGACCGACGACATCCTGCAGCTGCTTCCGCTGTCCACCCTCCCGGTCGTTGGCGTCGAAGGTTCGCTGTATGGAGAACGCTACACCTGGGCCAGGGCTCCCTCTCTCGCTGCGCTCGATTTCGCCATGCGCCAACTCCCCCGGCAGGGCCCCTGGATCGCCTTTGGTCCGGCTGGGGGCTCGGATACCATCGCCGAGTTGCAGTCGGTGATCGAGCAGCATCAGGGGGCAATCTTCTTGGGCCCCCGCGCCAGCGAGAGCCGGTGGAGAGAAAAGGCAAGAGAGGCGGCGGTGCTGCACTTCGCCGGGCACGCTGCGCTGGACGGTGCCGATCCCGGGGCCGGCCGACTGAGCCTGCGCGGAGACGGCCTTGCCGACGGCAGGTTGACCGTCGGCGAGATCCTGCAGCTCGACCTTCGCGGCGCCACCGTCGTGCTGCTCGGGTGTGATACGGCGATTCCCCCTCCTGGCCTGGATTCTGGGGGCGGTGCGAGCGGCTTGCCGAGCCTCAGCGAAGCCTTTCTGTGGGCCGGGGCCAGGAGCGTTGTCGGCAACCTGTGGGCGGTGACCGAGCGAGACGCCCGGCAGCTTGCGGCCGCCTTCTACCGGATGGGCGGTCCTTGGGGGGGCGCCGGGAGCCTGGAGCGGGCGCGGCGGCAGCTACGGCGACGCTGGCCCGACAACCCCGAGCGCTGGGCCGGCGCAGTTTGGCAGGGGGTAGCGGTGCCCCTGACTCCTTATGATTAGTAGTACATATTATAAGTTAGCATATAATATCGTATGATTCTGTAACTTAGCATTGATCACCAGGATGATCTCCTGTACAGTTGGCTCGATTCGACCCGCCGTCACCAGCCGTGCAGGGGCCAAGGTGATGGCGCGGGCGCTGGTCTCACGGAGTCAACGAGAGCGATGAGCGTGAAGAGGACCAAACCACTCGACGGCGCGGCTCCGGGTCGCCCCCGGCTACCGGTAGTGCTGACCCGCTGGGTTCTGGTCATCGGCGTCGCCTATACGGTGCTGTTCGGTACCGGGGTCACGGCACCGGTGTGGCCGCACCAGGTCTTTATCGTTGCCCTGTTGTTGTCGAACTTGGCGCTGCAGCTGCTGTTGAGTCTCGGTTCCGACTGGAAGCGATTGCGCTGGCTTTTCAGCGCCGTGGACATCGCCGCGGTGACGGTAGCGGTGAGCATCGTCGGCAGATCCTCGGCAGACCTTTATCTCGTCTATGTCGCCGTGTTGCTGGTGGCCACCGTCGTTCCTCGCATCGGCTCGATAGCGGCGCTGGTGCTCGCCGGCGGTCTTCTCTATGGCGGTGCCATGTATCTGGAGGTCGGTCCCTATCTCTGGCATAGCTCTCATCTGCTGGTGCGGGTGCCGTTTCTGCTCGGCATCGCCCTCTACTTCGGCACGTTGGTGCAGGAGGCTCGCGGGGATGAGGCGCGCAGCAGGCGTCTCGAGGTGGAAGCACGCCAGATCGCCCAGCGGGCCAAGCAGCTGGCGATGGAGCGGTACCGGCTCGAGGCTCTGAGCGAGATCGGGCGCCTTGGCCTCAGCGGAGTGCGCACCGCTCCCGGAAAGGTCCTGTTCCAGATCGTTCAAAGGGTTCAGAAGGTGATCGGCGTCGATCGCTGCTCGCTGGTGGTTCTCGAGGGGGACGGCAGCCAGGCTTACGTGGCCGCCAGCGGTGACGATCCGAGCGTCGAGGTGCGCGTGCTGGCGATGGAAGACTATCCGGAGTTGCAAGTGGCACTGGGCCGTCGACAGGTCATCGAATTGTACCCGGGTCATCCGCCCGAGTTATGGGCCAAAGTGCAGGCGTGCCTGCCGCCTTCCAATCCGTTTCGCAGCTTTCTTGTCGTGCCGATCCAGCGCGGTGGCCGACTTCTGGGCGCTTTCTACCTGAGAGACGTGCGCCCGGATCATCGCTTCAGCGAGGACGACCGTAACTTTTGCGGCACGGCCTCGATGATGACCGCCGCCTTCATCCATGGTCAGGATCTGCTCGCGCAGCTGCGCAGCCAAAGCCGCCGGGACGGTCTCACCGGGCTGTTGAACTTCCAGGCGTTTACCGAGGAAGCCGATCGAGCCATTCGCCGGCGGGGCCCGAGCGGTGGACCCTTGAGCCTGGTGGTGGCAGACCTCGATAACCTCAAGGAGGTGAACGACCGCTGGGGTCATATGGCCGGCAACCGCCTGATCATCACCGTCGGCCATGGGCTGGCCAGCACCCTCGATGACGCAGCTGCGCAGTGTCGCTACGGGGGCGACGAGTTTGTGACGCTGGTGCCGGGAAGCAAGGAGTCGACGGCCGAGCGTCTGCAGGACTTCCTCGACACCATCGGCGATAAGTGTGCCGATCTGCCGCGACCACCGCGCGTCTCCATCGGCATCGCCGAGTATCCGACCGATGGCAGCGCCGTGGATGAGCTGATCGAGGGCTCCGACCAGGCGATGTACCTGGCCAAGAACGCAGGTGGGCACAGGATCCACCTGGCCGGGGAAGGGCTCGACTCAAAGGCATGGGAGCACGCCGTTCTCGAGGCCGTGGTCTCCGTGCAGGCGCGCCGTTACCTGCCGAACGAGGATCAGCCGGTGGAAAAGATCCTGGCGCCACTTTACGACGCCGAAGATCAGGGTCTGGACAGCCCGCTGGTGCGCGACACGCTGGCAAAGTTGATGGACGCAGTGGAAGCGAAGGATCCCTATACGCACGCGCACTCGCGGGCGGTGGCCCGGGTGGCCCGCCGCCTGGCCGAGGCGATGGCCTTTCCGGAAGAGGAGTTGACGGCGATCGAGATCGCCGGCCTGGTGCACGATGTTGGCAAGATCGGGGTGCCGGACGAGATTCTCGGCAAGCGGGGCAAGCTGGACGGCGTCGAGCGGCGGGTGGTGGAACGGCATCCGGAGATCGCCGCCAGGCTGCTCGAGCAAATCCCGCCGCTGAAGGCCGTCGTGCCTCTGGTCTTCCACCACCAGGAGCGCTGGGATGGCAGCGGCTATCCGATCGGCTTGAAAGGCGATGAGATCCCGCCAGGAGCTCAGGTGGTTGCCATCTGCGACGCCTACGACGCGCTGACCTCGGCGCGCGCGTTCCGCTCCGCCTTGACCAGCGACGAGGCCCGCCGGGTGATCGAGCGAGACGCCGGGTCCCTGTGGAATCCCCGAGTGGTGCGCGTGTTCCTTGACCGGGTGATCGCCAACAACCAAACGGCCACCGCTGCCGGTTAGGCTCCTCGCTCATTGGCCTGCGTTGCGCGGGTGTGGTCAGGCCCTCGTCGAGAGGATTGTCCTGACCTCGAACGGTTGCCGCTGCTGGATCCGGTGACCAGGCTGGCCGCGGCAAGGTACCCTGGCGGTACCGCAGATGATCTTCCCGAGCGGAAAAAGGGGTTCTCCTGGTAACTCTCGATAGTTTATGATCATGATTGCTTGCTTGTAGTTATATATGCATAGCTATTGGACAAGTAGCACTATAAAAATTAGGTTTCAGCGTTAATGCCTTCTCATGTACCATGAATGAACCCAGCCTGCCGAACAGGACGGATTCCAGCAGGAGCCTGATCGAGCGGGGTTCGGGTCAGGAAGGATGCCGACCGTGACCACCACTGAGCCAGCAGGAGCTGCTCGGGGAGCCGTTGCCGCCCCGCCGCGAACTTGGCTGAGGATCGCGCCACATCTGCGTGTGGTTTTGACCCGCTGGGTGTTGGTGATCGCCATTGCCTACAGCATTCTCTTCAGGGGCGGGACCATGGCGCCCTTGTGGCCGCATCAGATCTTCGTCGCCGTCCTGTTCCTCTACAACAGCCTGGTGACCTGGTTGCTGGGGCAAGAGCAGCAGTCCGTGCACAGCAAGGCGCGGATGTTGGTGACCGCCCTCGACGTCGCTGCCGTGACCCTGGCCATCACCATCGCCGGCAACGCCTCGACCGATTTCTTTCTTATCTATTTCGCGGTCATCATGCTGGCCGCGATCAGTCATCGGCTCAGTGTCGTGGCGGCCGTGGCCGTGGTCATCTGCGCCATCTACGGCGGCTTGTTGTATGCCGAGGTCGGGTCGGCATTGTGGCGTGACTCGGCGCTGCTGATCAGGATCCCCTTCCTGTTTGGTGTGGCGATCTTCTTCGGCACCGTTGCGCAGGAGTCCGTGACAGAACATTCGCGTGCCGAGAAGCTCGAGGGCGAGGCCGAACGGCTCTCTACCCAGACACAGGAGATGGCCGGCGAGCTCGACCATCTGCGAGCCCTCTCGGAGATCGGCCGCTTGGCGTTGACAGGGAGCTACCCCGGGCCGGTTCTTTATGAGATCAGCCGCAGGATCCAGGATGTCGTGCAGGTCGGCCGCTGCTCGCTGGTGCTCTTCGAGCGCGATGGGAGCCGTGGCTATCTCGCGGCCAGCGGTGACGATCCCAGTGTAGAAGTGCTGCTGGTGTCCATGGACAGCTATCCCGAGCTACGGGCGGCCTTTGCCGGAAGGATGGTCACCGAGATCCACCCGGGGGAGCCGAAAGAGCTGTGGGAGAGTGTGCAGAAGTGCCTGCCCGAGACTAGCTCTTTCCGCTCCTTCCTGGTGGTGCCGATCCAGTGGGGTGACAGCATCCTGGGCGTCTTCTTCCTCCGTGACAGCCATGCCGATCGCGTCTTCCGCGACAAGGATCGCGACTTCACCGCCACCGCGGCGGTGATGGTGGCGGGCTTCGTGCGCGCTCATGACCTGGTCGACAAGCTGCGCCGGCAGAGTCGGGAGGACGGCCTCACCGGGCTGCTGAACTACCCTGCCTTCCGACAAGAGGCGGAAAAGGCCATCGGTGCGAGGGATTCCCAGTCGGGTCCGCTGAGCTTGCTGATCGCCGACATCGACAATATCCGCGAGATCAACGACGTCGGTGGAAACGCCGCTGGTAACCGAGTCATCTGCGAGGTCGGCGAGCGACTGGCGGATATGTTGCCCGCCGGATCGCTCATCGCTAGATACGGTGGCGACGAGTTCATCGCCATGGTTGCGACCTCCAAGGCGGATTCCGTGAAGAGCGTCGAGCAGGTGCTCCACCTTCTCGAACGCGACCCGCGCGCTCGAGATCTACCGCAGGCCACACGCGTCTCGGTCGGGGTGGTCGGTTTCCCGGACGACGGCAACGGCCTCGCTGCCTTGGTGGAGGCGGCGTGGCAGGCCATGTATCTGGCGAAGAACGCCGGCGGTCACCGCGTCTGTACCTCCGAGTCAGGCGCCGACACGGAAATCTACCAGCGTGCCGTGCAAGAGGCGGCAAAAGCGGTAGAGGCCCGCCGTGAGGAACAGAAGCAGGCAGGGGAAGTGGTTGGGGAAGTGGTTGAGGAAGCGGCAGCCTTGCCGGAACAGCTAGCCGGGCTGCAAGGCGCGACGCTCGATAGCTCACAGCTGCGGATTGCACTCACCGAGCTGGCCGACTCCGTCGAGTCGAAAAATCCATACATCAAGGACCACTCGCGCTCGGTCTCACAACTGGCCGGGCAGCTGGCCCTGGCCATGGGACTGGATGAGGGGGAAGTGCTGTCGATCGAGGTTGCCGCGCTGGCACACGATCTCGGCAAGATGTCGATTCCCGATGAGGTGCTGAACAAGAATGGCAAGCTCAGCGACGAGGAGCGGCGGATGTTTGAGGAAGCGCCGGCGCGAGCCGCTCAAATGCTGCAGTTGATGCCTGCCATGGCACCCGTGGTACCGCTGGTCCTTCACCACATGGAGCGTTGGGATGGCAGCGGCTATCCCGGCGGCCTCGAGGGCGATGCGATCCCCATCGGCTCGCAGATCATCTTCGTCTGCGACGTCTACCAGACGTTGCTGTCGCCACGAGCGTACCGACCGGCTCTTCCCGAGGAGCAAGCTCGACAGATCATCCAGCGGGGCGCCGAGCGCCAGTGGGACCCTCAGGTGGTCGAGAAGTTCCTCGAGCTCTTGGCGCAGGGCCCCGTGAGTACCGTACCGGCCCAGCCCGCCGCCGCGCAGTCGGCAGCGGAAGCGAGGTGAGGTAGACGATGACAGAATCAGCCAGCAGGAGCACCGAAATCGCCGCCGCCAGCCCGGCGCCCCTCGGTAGCCAGGCTCGAGCTGGAAGGTTGTTGACCGTGGCGGAGGTCGCCGAGCTGCTGAGGATCAACAAGTCGACCGTTTACCGGATGGCCAAGCAGGGCAGGCTGCCGGCCACCCGGGTGGGCCGCCAGTGGCGCTTCCGCCTCAGCGTCCTCGAAGGTTTGCTCGAGCCCAGCTAGAGGAAGGCCGTCTCATAGAAGCCCGCATTTCCTAGCCCGAACTTCTCAACGGCTCGCGGCTGCGCGGGCGCAAGGGCAGCGATGACTGTGTTGCGCTTGGCTCGCGGGCTCGACGTACTGCACGAGTACGCCTGCGCCCTCGAACCGGCGCGCGCCTTGTCCTCGCGGCCCTTGCGCCCGCCCGCTTCACCACCCGTTGAGAAGTTCGGGCTAGCGCTCGGGCATTCTCGGTGTCAGGAACGAGCGTTGGCCGTTGGGGCTGATGACCCGCAGCAACACCACTCTACCCGGTTCCACCGAGGCCAGGATCTCGTCGAGCTCCTGCGGGCTGGCTATCGGCTTCTTGTTGGCCTCGAGTATCAGGTGGCCGCTGCGAACGCCGGCCCGGGCCGCTGGTCCGTTGGGTGCAACGTGCTGCACCAGCACGCCGCCTTCAGCATCGGTAAAGCCGAACTGCCGTGCCAAACGAGGTGTGAGCTGCACGACATCCATGCCCAACCGATCGCTGTCCGACCGCGTGGACTGGCGGCGCCTCTCCGGTCGCTGGCCCCTGCCATCCGCAATCTGGCGACGGTAGATCTCTTCTTCAGGAGGGCGCTCCGCCAAGGTAACCTTGAAGGTACGCTCCTCGCGGTCCCGGATCACCGTCAGGGTGACGGTCTCGCCGGGTGGGACGAGCGCTATCCGCTGCAGGAAATCCTGGTTTCCGTGGAGCCGCTCGCCGTTCATGGCGATGACGACATCGGTCGGCTCCAAGCCTGCCTGATCGGCCGGGTCACCCGGCTCGACGGTGTTCAGATAGACGGCGCCGCGGAGCTTCATCTCCGCCACCCCGAAGGCCTCGGCATGATCCTTGTCGAGCGGCGCGATGGTCACACCGAGCCAGCCGCGGATCACCCGGCCGTTGGCGATCAGCTGGTCCATCACCGTGCGTACCAGGTTGATCGGTGTGGCGAAGCCGACGCCGGAGAACTGGGGCTGGAGACCGTTGCTGACGATGGCGGTGTTGATGCCGATGATCTCGCCGCGAAGGTTGACCAGCGGCCCGCCGGAGTTGCCGGGGTTGATGGCCGCGTCAGTCTGCAGGAAATCCTGATAGAAGTTCGCTTGCAACCCCCGCAGGGCGCCCCGGCCCTTGGCCGAGATGATGCCGGCCGAGACGGTGTTGGTGAGGCCGAAGGGAGCGCCGATGGCCAGAACCCACTCGCCGACCTGGGCGTTATCGGAGTTGCCGAGGTGGGCGGAGGGCAAGTGGTCGCCGGCATCGATCTTCAGCACCGCCACATCGGTGCCGATATCGACACCCACGATCTCGGCCTCGTACTCGTCCTCGTTGCTGAGGGTTACGGTGATCCGCTCGGCCTTGCGGGTCTCGACCTCGACTTGGTCCTTGTTCGGGTCCGTATCGATGGTCGTGACCACGTGGGCGTTGGTGAGGACATAACCCTCCTGGCTGACGAGAAAGCCGGAGCCCTGGGAGATCTGAGGGGGTTGCTCATCTTCCCCCCCCTCGTTTCGTCGCGGATCCCGCTCATCCAAGAAACGGCGGAAGAAGTCGGGGATGTTGGGAGATGTCCTTCTTCCATGGACGGCGTGCTCGCTCTCGATCGAGACCACGGCGGGTTGCACCTGCTGGGCGACCTGCACGAAGGTGCCTTGAGGAATGGCCTGGGCCAGCGCCGGCGCCGCGCTTCGTGATGCAGGCGTTACCTGTTGGATGGCTGCGCCCTCCGGCAAGCCAGCGGCCGCCGAGCCCAGCTGTGAGATACCGAATCCGAGCACCAGGCCAAGGGCCAGAAAGCTGGCCGACGCGGCAAGGCGCTTCTTGCGCGAACGCGAGTCCATGATCATCCTCCTACATCGAGATTCTTGCTTGCTTCCGTGGGCGTCCTCTCGAGCATCATGTCGTAGGAAACCCCCTCATTTCCTAGGACGCGGCAATTGCTCAATTGGTCGACAGGGCCAGAGTCTCCGGCCACATCTCGGGGAATAGATTACCGCGTCGAGCGGCTGTCTGCTAAGTACGATCGCGCCGGAGTGTGAGACGGCCGCCGATGCGACGTGAGCGGGGAGGGCACCGCAGGCGTATTTGACAATACGTCGAGGAGCCCGAGCAAGCGCAACGCAGTCATCGCGGCCCTGGCGCCCGCGCAGCCGCAAGCCGTTGAGAAATGCGGGCTAGGATCAAGCTCGATGTGAGGGCAAAAAAATGCCCGGGTGATCTCCACGACGGCCTCCCGACGTGAGTATCTGACATCCTCCAGCGCGCTGGTTTTTTCTGGTCTTAGCCGACTCTTTCGAATCAGCCAGGGCCCTGATCTCCTGTCGCACCTTCACTGAACGCCAGGACTCTCGCCTGTCGGCCGGGGATATCACCCGGACACCTTCTATTTACGTCGGGCCCGGAGATCTGTCAACTGATTTCTCGCCGTCGACAGAAGAAACGGAGAAAAAAGTTGCGACCTCCGCCCATGAGTAGCCCGCACTTCTCAACGGGTCGTGAAGCGAGCGGGCGCAAGGGCTGCGAGGACAAGGCGCGC
>JBHHYG010000025.1:0-18999 GCA_046757445.1 Acidobacteriota bacterium | reverse complement strand
AAACGAGAAGGGAGCTGAAGGGTGACGGACAGAGGTGCTGGCGCGCACCAACCGGCAAAGGCGAAGCGGCGATCGGCGCAGGAAGCCTCGCCCGCGAAGACCGTCGCCGTCGAACTGCAAGCTCCTGCCAGTGCACAGGTTGTAGCCCTCAAGAGCAAGGATCTTCTGGGCATCGAATACCTGGATGCCGAGGAGATCCGCCTCATCCTCGATACCGCCGAGCAGTTCAAGGAGATCTCGCAGCGTCCGATAAAAAAGGTCCCGGCGTTGCGCGGCAAGACCGTCATCAACCTCTTTTTCGAGCCCTCGACGCGCACGCGGACCTCCTTCGAGATTGCCGCCAAGCGACTGTCGGCGGATACGCAGAGCATCTCGGCGAGCACATCCAGCGTCGTCAAGGGCGAGACGCTCATCGACACGGCACGCAACATCGAGGCGATGTTCCCGGATCTACTGGTCCTACGCCATTCCTTCCCGGGCGCCGCCCACATCCTCGCCCGCTGCTGTCGGGCCGGGGTCATCAACGCCGGTGACGGAGCGCACGAGCACCCCACCCAGGCGCTGCTCGACGCCCTCACCATTCGCGACAGCAAGCGGAAAGTCGCCGGCCTTCGGGTGGCCATCGTCGGCGACATCGCCCATTCGCGGGTCGCCCGCTCCAATATTCATTGCCTCCGCAAGCTGGGGGCCGAGGTCGTCGCCGCCGCCCCGCCGACCTTTCTGCCGGTGGAGATCGAATCGCTCGGGGTGGAGGCACACACTCGCTTGGAGCCGGCGATCGAGGGGGCCGACGTGATCATGGCGCTACGCATCCAGCTGGAGCGCGGCGGCAAGCTTTCCTTCCCGAGCCCGCGCGAGTACTTCAACCTCTTCGGCCTCACCCGCGAGCGGGTCGCCCTGGCGGCGGATGATGCCGTGATCATGCACCCGGGGCCGATGAACCGGGGCGTGGAGATCGCCTCGGACGTCGCCGACGGCCCGACCTCCGTCATTCTTGACCAGGTCACCAACGGCCTGGCGGTACGCATGGCCATCCTCTACCTGCTGGCCGGGGGCCCGAAGCATGTCGAAGCTGCTGCTTAAGGGAGGGCGCGTCGTCGACCCCAGCCAGGGGCTCGATGGACGCCACGACCTGCTGCTCGATGACGGGCGGGTGGCAGAGGTCGGCGAGGAGATCCCCGAGGACTCCTGCGATGAGATTCTCGACGTCTCCGGCTGTCTGGTGGCGCCCGGCTTCGTGGATATGCACGTGCACCTACGAGAACCGGGGCACGAGTACAAGGAGACCATCGTCAGTGGCACGGCCGCCGCGGCCGCCGGCGGTTTCGCCGGGGTCGCCTGCATGCCCAACACCTCGCCGGTCAACGACAACCGCTCGGTCACCGAGTTCATTCTCGAGCGCGCCATCGAGGAGGGAGCGGTGCCGGTTTATCCCATCGGCTGCGTCAGTGTCGGCCAGCACGGCGAGGCGATGGCCGAGATCGGTGAGCTGGTCGACGGCGGCTGCGTGGCCGTTTCCGACGACGGTTATCCGGTCGCCACGGCAACGCTCATGCGCCGGGCTCTGGAGTACACCACCATGTTCGAAATCCCGGTGATCGATCACTGTGAGGAAGCCAGCCTCACCGCCGGCTCGGCCATGCACGAGGGCGTGGTTTCCACCGCCCTCGGCCTGCGCGGCCATCCCGCCGCCGCCGAGGAGATCATCGTCGCTCGCGACATCATCCTGGCGGCGATGACCGGCGGCCGGTTGCACTGCGCTCATCTGTCGACGGCCGGTGCCCTCGACCGCGTGCGCGAGGCCAAACGCCGGGGTGTGGCGGTGACCTGCGAGGTCACGCCCCACCACTTCGAGCTCACCGATGAGGCGGTACGGGAATTCGACACCAACACCAAAATGAACCCGCCGCTCCGCAGCGCCGCCGACCGAGATGCCGTGCTTGCCGCCCTGGCTGACGGCACCATCGATGCCATCGCCTCCGATCACGCCCCGCATCATGCCGACGAGAAGGCCCTGGAGTTCGACCGCGCTCCCTTCGGCATCGTCGGCCTGGAGACGGCTGTGGCTCTGGCTTGTGATCGCTTGCTCAACACCGGGCTGATCGACGCCAGCCGGCTGGTGGAGCTATTTTCCACCAACCCTGCTCGCATACTCGGCCTCGAGGGCGGCAGCTTGCAGGCCGGCGCACCTGCGGATGTCACGGTCATCGACCCGTCTCGGATGGCGACGGTCGACGCTAGCCGTTTCCGCAGCAAGAGCCGCAATACCCCGTTCGACGGCCGTGATCTGTGCGGTTGGCCAGTGCTGACGATCGTCGCCGGCCGCATCGCCTGGCGGCGCGAGCCGTGAGTGGTCAGGAAATCCTGCAGCTCTTGAGAGAATCCGGAGCACTGCTCACCGGCCATTTCGAGCTTTCCTCCGGCCTCCACTCGCCCCAGTATCTTCAGTGCGCCGTGGCCTTGCAGCATGCTGCCCTGGCAGAGCGTTTGGGGACCGCGTTGGCGGCGCGATGTCGCTCGACCCTGGCGACGGCCGCGACCGTTGTCGTCTCCCCAGCGCTGGGAGGCATCATCATCGGCCACGAGGTGGGCCGGGCTCTCGGCGTCCGGGCCTGCTTTACCGAGCGCAGCGGCGGCACCATGAGCCTGCGCCGGGGATTCGATCTCGAGGCCGGGGAGACGGTGCTGCTGGTGGAGGATGTAATCACCACCGGCCGCAGCACCCGCGAGACCCGGCAAGTGGTGATTGCCGCCGGCGGCGAACCCGCCGCCGTCGCCTGCATCGCCAACCGCAGCGGCAGCCGCCTGCTCGACGAGTTGCCGCTGACGGCGCTGGTGAACCTCGACATCCCCCACTTCGCGCCCTCATCCTGCCCCCAGTGTGCGGCCGGCGAGCCGCTGTCGAAGCCCGGTAGCCGCCCAGGCTAGCAGGCTAGCGGCGGCCGAGGCGCCGCTCCAGCTCTTGGTGCTCGACGCGCAGCAGGATCGGCCGGCCGTGCGGGCAACGCGTTGGCGCCGCGCAGCGGCTCAAATCGCTGACCAGGCGCACCATCTCCTCCTGGGTCAGCGGATGATGGGCACGGACGGCGGCGTGACAGGAGATGGTCGCCGCCGCTCCTCGCTGCACCTGCTCGAGGGCCTCGGGTCCGGTGCCCGCCCCCAGGCTATCCAGCAGGCTCAGCAAGGTCGGCGCCAGCCGCCGTGTCGCGAGGATCGCCGGCGCCGTCCGCACCGCCCAGCTGTCACCGCCGAATGGCTCGAGGGCGAAGCCGAACCGTGCCAGCAGCTCCTCCTGCTCCGCCACCACGGCAGCCTCCGCAGCGCTCAGCTCGAGGGTCTCGGGCACCAGCAGATGCTGCGCCTCTAGTCGCTGGCCTGCCATTTGCGCCAGTATCTGCTCGTAGAGGATACGCTCGTGGGCGACGTGCTGATCGATGATCAGCAAGCCCCGGGCGTCGGCGGCGAGGATATAGGTGTTGGCGTACTGGGCTAGCGGCTGGACAGGCCCCTCGGTGCCGCTGATGCCGACAGCGCCTTCCCCTGCCGCGGTCGCCTCATCGACGCCGGCGACCCCGCCGATCACCAGCTCCGCCGTGCCGGAATGGGCGACCTCGGTTCCTTCGGCAACGACCCATTCGCGCAGCGGCAACATGGAGTGCCGGGCTTCCTGCCGGCCGCTCGCGTCAACCTGCTGGCCGCCGGCGGCTGCGGCGCCGGAACCGATCGGTCCCGGTTGCAGGCTCCGTGCCGTCACCATCGCCGGCGGCAGATGGCGGGCAAGGGAGGCCCGCACCGCGGAGCGCACGGCCCGATAGATCTGGCTGGCGTAGGTGAATCGAACCTCCGCCTTGCGCGGGTGAACGTTGACGTCGACTTCGCCGAGCGGCATCTCGAGGAACAGCGCCGTCACCGGATAGCGACCGGAGTCCAGCAGCGTCTCGTAGGCATGAACGAGGGCGTGCGTCAGTCGATAATCCGACACCGGCCGGCCGTTGACGTACCAGCGAACGTGACGGCGGTTCGGGCGCTGCTGCTGCGGCGAGGTGACGCCGCCGCTGACCCGAAGTTGCCCCGTCGCCTGCTCCACCGGCAGCCAGCAGGAGGCAACCTGGTCGCCGAGCAGTTGATGAACGCGCTCGCGGAGGGTGGCAACAGCCGGAGCCGAGACGGAGCTGCGCTTGCCATGGCTGAGGCTGAAGAAAACATCCGGCCTGGCCAGGGCGTAGTCGAGGACGGTGTGGGCGATGTGCGAAAACTCGGTGGATCGAGTGCGGAGGTGCTTTCGGCGAGCCGGTGTATTGAAGAAAAGGTCGGCCACCCGCACCGTCGTGCCGCGCGGCCAGGGCACGGCCTTCTGCGAGCTCATCTGTCCACCTTCGATGATGAGCCGCGTCCCTACGCCTTCTCCCGTTCCGCTGCTCAGCTCGACCCGGGCTACCGAGGCGATGCTGGCCAACGCCTCGCCACGGAAGCCGAGCGTGCCGATGGCATCGAGATCCTCGAGGCGAGCGATCTTGCTGGTGGCATGTTGGGAGAAGGCCAGCTCGGCATCTTCGGCCTCCATTCCGTGGCCGTCGTCGGTCACCTCGATGAGGCTGGCGCCACCGTTCACCACCTGCACATCGACCCGCGCCGCGCCGGCGTCGAGCGCGTTCTCGATCAGCTCTTTGACCACCGATGCCGGCCGCTCGACGACCTCGCCGGCGGCAATGCGGTCGACGACGGGAGACTCGAGAAGGTGCACCTTGCCCATCAACCATCCTCCTCCGGCGCCTCGATCGATCTCGGTGCCGGCCGCCGGCCACCAGCGGTCAGGACATAGCCGATGAGTCGATAGGCGAGCCGCGCGGCAGCAAAGGCGCTGCGCACCCCGTCGCCGTCGGGACAGAGCTCCACTAGATCGGCGCCGACGACGGTGCGGCTGGCGGTACAGCGCCGCAGCAACTGCAGGCACTGCCGCCAGTTCAGCCCGGCCGGCTCCGGGGTACCGACCGCCGGAATCACCGAGGGGTCGAGGCCGTCGAGATCGACGCTGATGTAGACGTGCTCGGACAGCTCTTCCACCACCTCTTCGATCCATCCTCCGCCAACACAGTCAGCGGCTCGCCAGATGGGCCACCGGCAAGAAGCGATGCGCTCGGCCTCGGCCCTGGAGAGGGCGCGGATACCGACGCCGACGTGGGGGCAGATCTCCCGTACACGCGACATCGTGCAGGCATGACTCCAGGCGTCTCCCCGGAAGCTCGAGCGAAGGTCGGCATGGGCGTCGATTTGCAGCACGGTGAGATCCGGGTAACGCTCGGCCACGGCGCCAACGGCACCGACAGTGAGTGTGTGCTCCCCGCCCAGCAGCAGGGGAAAGGCCTGCCGCTCGAGAATCTCGGCCACCGCGGCCCGGATGGCTGCCAGGGCGCGCGGGGCCTGGTCAGCAGTGGGCCGCAGTGCCGGGAGGGTGTCGATACCGGCCCTCCAGGTATCCGCATCCAGCTCCTCATCGTAGAGCTCGACCTGACGGGAGGCGCGAAGGATGGCTTGCGGCCCTTCCCGCGTACCCTGCACGTAGGAGGTGGAGCGCTCCCAGGGCACCGGCAGTACGACGACAGACGGCAAGATATCGGCGGGCAGCGACGCGAGGCCGAGAAAGGACCACTCAGCCCCGGTCGCCATTGGCCGGCGTCAATCCCATTCGAAGGGGAAGACGGGGCGCTGGCGGCGGGCGGCGCGCTCGCCCTCGGAGGCCAGCAACGCCGAGGCCAGCAAGGGCAGGGCGATGGTGGCGTCGGCGTGGACGTTGACAGCCTCGGCGTCGGCCGTCACCTTGCCCCAGGAGATCGACTCCTCGATGGTGCAACCAGACAGCCCACCCCAATGCGGGGCGTCGGCGGTCACTTGTATCGCGAAGCGGTGACCGGAGGGCCGTTGATGAAGGAGTTCGGCCGTCACATGACTCTGCTGGATGAAGTTCTTCGGCGTACCGCCGCAGAAGTAGACGGCGCCGCTGGGAGAGTTTTCGGAGGCGATCAAGGCGGTCTCGTGGGCATCGCGGATGACGTCGAATTGAAAGAATCCATCATTCCGAGTCAGAGCCGCCAGGGCGATCCCATAGGAAGAGTCGGCGACGGCGGGCACGTAGATCGGCACGCGACGCCGGTAGGCGGTGGTCAGGATGCCGTCGGTTGAGGTCCTGGTGGCGAGGTAGCCGCCCCAGCGGTAGAAGAACTCGCGCGTGGTGTGCGGTCGCGGCTCGAGACCATCGGCGAACGCCGCTGCCAGTCGGTCGACCGCTTCCATGGCTTTATCATCACCATAGGTGTCGTAGAAGCGGTCCATGCGAAGCGCGCGAAGCGCGGCGTCGTCCGCCTGTGGATCTCCCTTCCAGTGGGGTGTGCCGAGGCTCTCGTAGGCGTCGTGAAAGAGGTTGGCGCCGGTGGTCACCAGACAATCGATGCAGCCACTTTCAATGAGCCGAACCACGACCTGGCGCATGCCCGCCGGCACCATGGCACCAGCCAGCCCGCAAAAAATCACGCCCGCCTCGTTGACCATGTGACGCCATACCTGGTAGGCACGGCCCAAGCTACGGCCCTGGAACGAGCATCCGGCCATCACCTCGAGGAGGCCGGCCACATCGGAGGTGTGCAGCGGATCCAGCGGGCGCACCGGATCCGCCATCAACTCCTGGCGCCGCTCTGGACCCTTCTTCTTCCCGCTCACGGTACGAATATGGCAGCAGCGATTACCGTCGTCCAGCGACCTTCCCGGTCGCCGATGGCCGACTGGGTGATGTTCTGGGTCTTGACGATCTCGCTGGAGATCTTCCATTGCTCCTTGCGAGCGTCCCAGGAGGAGTCGGGATCGAACGGCACCCCGAGGATCGTCGCCAGCATCTGGGCCGCCAGGTCTTCGGCATAATCGCCGGCCTGCTCGTCGGTCTGTCCATAGGAGTGGTGCTCCGACAGGTAGCCGTAGTGAGATCGCTCAGCGGGTATCGCCAGGCCGATCGAGGCGGCCATCAACCGATGTGGCTCATCGCTGGCCGCTTCCGATATCACCGCATGGACGATCTGTCCGGGCATGAGCTGCGCCAGGCCTTTCTCGCGGCCGATCAACCGACAATTGGGTGGAAAGACGCTGGACACGCGGACCAGGTTATACCTGGCGATGCGAGCGTTCCGCAAAGCCAGCTCGAAGGCGGTAAGCCGCTCACGGTCTCGGCCGACACCCTTGGTCAAAAATATCTGCCGGGGAAGGAGGACATTGAGGGCCCCTTGGCTCACCGAATCTCCTGGCCGGTGGGGTAACGAGGCACCGCAGGGCATGCAGACCGCCTCGCTCGGTACTGGTCTCGTCGTTGCATTCTATCGCCCCGTGTCAGGTGTACGTTAGGAGTCTATCCGAGTAATGGTTGGGGCGCCGCGCGCCACCTCACGAGCTCCATGCCGGAGACGGTCGATGTAACGGAGGGAGCGTAGCTCTTTGTCGAGATGCCCGCGAATCAAGAGTCGGTTGACCGCCGCCAAGCGATACACAGCCTGACGGCTGTGGCCAGCTGCTGGCAACAGGTGTTGCGGTTTTTCCTTCAGGATCGCTTCCAATAGCGCCGTGCCCGCCGGCGACAACCAGCGGCTGCCACCCCGTACGTTGCGGCATTGCCGGCAGACGAACTCGAGCGGATGTGGAACCACCCAGCGGCCCGCCGCCAGTCGACGGCCGCAGCTACCACAGATGGACAGGCGCGGCAGCAGGCCGGAGAGCCTCAGCACCCATACCTCGAAATAACGTGCAGCCAACGGCAGGGGTAGGCCCTCGGAAACGGCTTCCATCACCGCCCCGATGAGGCGGAAGATTGCCGGGTTGGGGTCACGCTCCGCCGTGAACTCCTGTAGCAGCTCAGCGAAATAGGCGGCGGTGGCCGCCGCCTCGGGGGTAAGCAGCTGCTCATAATAGGACCTCTCGACCTCGCAGGAAGAGACACGCGTCAGCTCCTGTCCTTCCTTCTCGTAAAAGACCAAGGCGCTACGGGTAAGCGGCTGGAAGGCACTGCCGAATCGGCTCCTTACCCTTCGCGCCGCCTTCGCCACCGACTTCAACCTGCCATACTCGCAGGTGAAGAAAACGACGATCAGATCGGCCTCACCGAGCGGGTAGGTGCGCAGTGCATAGGCCGTGCTCTGCCGCAATGGCAAGGGGCCTCCTCCGAGGGCGTTCGCCGACGACGAGATCGAAGGCGCCCTTGTAGCTCGCCGGCCGGTAGGTCATCAGGTCAGCAGAATGCTGGCGATGAGAAAGTAGGCTAGCACGCCCAGCACGTCGATCGAGGTGGTAACGAAGGGGCCGGTGGCGATGGCGGGGTCCACGCCCAGCCGCCGCAGCAGAATGGGAACGCTGGTGCCGATGCTCGCCGCCAGGGCCATACTGGTGGCGATCGACAGGCCGACGACCACACCGATCAGGGGAACACCCGGAAGCAGGAACGGCGTGATGAGCGCCAGCAGGATACCGAAGAGCACGCCCAAGGTGAGCCCTACCCCGACCTGGCGTGCCACCACCTTGCCGATATGCCCGGAGGTAATCCTGCCGGTGGCCAGGCCTCGCACCATGATGGTGGCCGACTGGGATCCGACGTTGCCCCCCATACCGGCGATGATCGGAATGAACGCCGCTAGGGAAACCACCTGCGCCAGCATGCCCTGGAACTGGCCGATGATCCGGCTAGCGATGAGGCCGCCGACCCAGGCGACGAAAAGCCAGGGGAGCCGCAGCAAGGCATTCCTCCATAACGGCGCCCGCAGCACCTCTTCCTCATCCTCGCCCAGGCCCGCCATCAGGAGGATGTCCTCGGTTTCCTCATCGCGGATGATGTCGATGACATCGTCGACGGTGATGATCCCCACCAGCTTGTTTTGGTCATCGACGACCGGCAAAGCCAAAAAGTCGTAGCGTGCCACCAGCCGTGCCACTTCCTCTTGGTCGGTGTGGGTGCTCACCGAGGTGACGGTGTTGTTCATTACCTCCCTCAGCGGCGCTGACGGCTCTGCCAGCAGCAGATCACGCAACGAACAAACGCCCACCAGGTGGCCGCGGTCGTCGACCACATACAGATAGAAAACCATCTCCAGCTCTTCGGCCTTGGAGGTGCGCAGGGCGGCGATGGCATCGGCAACCGGCACATGCTCCTGGAGAGCGAAGACCTCCGGGCTCATGATGCGCCCAGCGGTTTCCTCCTCGTAGCTCAGCAGCCCCTCGATCGGAGCTGCCTCGCTCTCCTTCAACAATCCCAGAACCCGCTCGGCAAGCTCATCGGGCATCGCCGGGAATAGCGTTGCCGCGTCGTCCGACGACAGCTCGGAGACGATGTTCGCTACCTGCCTGTCCGAGAGGCCATCGAAATGGCGAACGGCAACATCGGCGTCGAGCTCCGAAATCAGATCGGCCGCGCGCGCCGGCGCATCGCGCAGCATCAAGGAGAAGACCTCACCACCCTGTTCGCCATCGAGGAAGTCCATCAGACGGGCGACGTCGGCTGCATGCAGCTTGCGCAGCATGTTGCCCGCATGTGTGCTGGCACCACGCCGCAGCAGCTTGCGCAGAGGGTCGGCCAGCAACCTGACAGGTTGGCGTGGCATCAGGCCTCGATCTCCAGCCGATCCAGGATCGGCGCCTGCTGTCTCCAGCCGGCATTGACCTTGACCCTCAGGCCCAGGTAGAGGTGCCGTCCGACCAGCCCCTCGATCTCCTTTCGTGCCGCCGTGCCGACCGCCTTCAACATCCGCCCCCCCTTGCCAATGACGATGGCCTTCTGCGAGTCGCGCTCAACCAGAATGGTGGCCTCGATCCGCACCACTGCATCGGCCTCGTCCGGCTCCTCCCAGCTATCGATGGCCACCGCTGTAGTGTAGGGCAATTCATCACGCGTACGGTGCAGCAACTTTTCACGGATCAGCTCCGCGGCCAGGAACCGTAGCGGCCTGTCGGTCAGAGAATCTAGAGGGTACAGCGCCGGCGCCTCCGGCAGGTGGCGGAACGTGGCGTCGAGGAATCGGTCGCAGTTGTCCCCACGCAGAGCCGATACGGGGATGATCTCGGCGAAGGGGTAATCATGATCATACCCGGCAATGAGCGGCAAGAGGTTCTCTTTGTTCAGACGATCCACCTTGTTCAGCAGAAGAAATACGGGGGTCTGGATATCGCGCAACAGATCTATCGTATAGCGGACCCCAGCACCTGCCGGCTCGCTGGCATCGATTATCAAGGCTATGAGATCAACCGCTGAGAGGGTGTTGCGAGTGGTATCCATCATCCGCCGGTTCATCCTGTAGTAGGGTCGATGCACGCCGGGGGTGTCGACGAAGACAATCTGCCCGCGTGGACGACTCAGGACACCGAGGATCCGGTGGCGTGTAGTCTGCGGCTTGTCGGAGACGATCGCCACCTTGACACCGACCATGCGGTTCAACAGGGTCGATTTGCCAGCGTTGGGACGGCCGATCAACGCTACCCTACCGCACTTGTACCCTGCCATGGTCACTGGCGGGTGATCCGCACCCGCTGCACGCGGCGATCGTCAGCCTCCAGAACCTCGACATGCAAGCCATCGCAGTCGAACACCTCGCCGGGCCGAGGGACGTAGCCGAGGTGGGCAAAAGCCATTCCCCCGACGGTCTCGAACTCCTCGTCGCTGATCTTTACACCTAGGGCCAGCTCGACCTCCTCCACCTCCGCCTTGCCAGCCGCAATGATGATGCCTTCGGCCTCCTTGACGACGGTCTTCTCGACATCCTCGTACTCGTCCTGAATCTCGCCGACGATCTCCTCCAGGAGATCCTCGAGGGTCACCAGCCCCGCCGTACCACCGTACTCGTCGACGACGATCGCCATATGCGCTCGGCGCTGCTGGAATTCTCGTAGTAGATCGCGCACTTTCTTGGTCTCCGGAACGAAGAGAGCCGGGCGGGTGATTTCGACGATCGATGCGCCGCCACCGCTATCGCCCAGAGCGGACACCAGATCCTTGATGTGCACCACGCCGACCACCTCATCAATATTCTCCTTGACAACCGGAATCCGCGACAGTTTGTGGTCGGCAACCAGGCGGCGCAGGTCGTTGAGTGCTGCATCGGCATCGATAGAAATGATATCAACGCGTGGGGTCATCACCTCGTCGACCACCGCCTCGCCGAAGTCGGCAACACCTCGCAGGAGGGCCTCGTCTTTCTTCGAAACCAGGCCCTCTTCCTCGGCCATATCCAGAAAGGCGTCGAGGTCCCCATCCTCCGATCTCTCGGGCTCTGGCTCCCTGCGAGAGCGGCTGCCGCGATGGAAACGATAGAGCCGATCTGCCAATTGCCCTAGGACTTTGCGTAGCAGGGCTGTCAAAGGCCGACCGTAGACGAGCAGACGCAGCGGTCCGACCACCGCGACGATGGCGAATGCCAACAGCTTGTCGATGACCACATAAAGGAAGAGAGCCAGTCCCAAAAGCCATGCCACCCCCCACTCCGGCGCCCGACGGGAACCGATCCAGGTCACCACCACGGCCAGCGTAAGCAACGATAGTTGCCGCGCCAGGCGCACCGCGGTGAGGGCCACGCCGACGTCGTCGCCTGGAAGTCGAGCCTCGTCGTCGCCAGCACGCCCGTGCTGTGCCCAGCGACGAAGGTCGAGGCGAGAGGTAGATCTGAAGGCGACCTCGAGCGTGGCGGTCAGCAGCAGGAGCAGTGCGGGCGCGGCAAGAGCCAGTGCGTCCCAGATGCTCATATCCGCCTCCCGGGGATATCTCGAGTGTGGGGGTTGACTTGCAGGTTGCTCACGACCAGGGGTCGAAGGCGTAACTCCAGCTGTCGCATCTCACCCCGATCACGGCTGTGATCGTAACCCAGAAGGTGCAGCAATCCGTGCAATGCCAGCACCGCAAGCTCCCGCAGATAACCGTGGCCGAGCTGGACCGCCTGACGGGCCGCCTGGTCGGTGCAGATGATGACATCTCCGAGGTCAACTTCGCCGGTCGGGTCCGAGCTGGCCGGAAACGCCAGCACATCGGTCGGCTCCAGCGAACCTACGAAACGACCGTGCCTCTCGCTCATCCCCGCGTCGTCGACGAACGCGAACGAAACCTCATCGCCGCTGCCGCCGGTGGCGTCGAGCGTGACCTCGACCAGGCGGCGCAGGGCACCGACCTCAATGATAGGTCTGACCTGGAAGTTGCGCGTCGCGATTCTCATCTGGGAAGGTGACCGGGGCCTCCTCCGGTTCCTCGGCCGACGGATATTCGATACGCTGATGATGCATGCCGGTCAGCACATTGAGAAAAGCGTCGGAGATGCGTGATAGATCCGCCATGGTGATGGCACATTCATTCAGCTGGCCATCGTCGGTGATCTCCCGAATTGTCTTGTCGATCATCGCCTGCAAGCGCGCCGGGGTGGGATCCGCGAGAGTCCGGGAGACCGCCTCGACACTGTCTGCCAACATCAAGATCGCTGCTTCTTTGCTCTGTGGCCTGGGACCCGGATAACGGAACTCTTCGGGGTTGACCTGGTTGTCCGGGTCAGCGCGCCGCTTCGCTTTCTCGAAGAAGAAAACGATCAGTCGCGTCCCATGATGCTGCGGGATCATGTCTACGAGCGGCTGTGGCAACCCGTGCTCCTCAGCGTAGGCAACTCCCTCCTTCACGTGGTTAACCAAAATCAGAACACTCATGCTCGGTGAGAGCTTTTCGTGAGGGTTGCGCCCATCCTTCTGGTTTTCGACGAAGTACTGCGGCTGGCGCCGCTTGCCGATGTCGTGATAATAGGCAGCCACGCGGGTAAAAAGCGGGTTGACGTCGATGGCCTCGGCGGCCTTCTCGGCCAACGTTCCCATTACCACACTGTGGTGATAGGTGCCTGGTGCTTCCACTGCCAGTTGCTTCAGCAACGGCAGGTTCATGTTCGAGAGCTCGAGCAGCTTGATGTCCGTCATGCTCTGAAAGAAATGCTCGAGTGGGGGTAGTGCGAGCGTCGCCAGCATCGACACGAGAACCCCTCCGGCGAATGCGCAAAGGGCCTCGAACCCGATGATCATCACCGGTGCCGGCGGCTGCGCCAACAAAGCCAATCCCAAGACTGCAACGACATTCACGCCACCAACCAAGAAGCCTGTTTGCAGAAGCGCGGTCCGTTGCTTGTAATCGCTCATGCCGTAGATGCCGGCGAAAGAGCCAACCAGTGTATACAGGGTCAGAGCAAGATCCTGCGTCATCGCACCAACGATCAAGGCGAAGACCGCCGAGAAAGCCCAGGCTATTTGGGTATCCACCAGCAGCAGCAACAGCATTCCACCCGCGGCCAAAGGAATGGCGAAGCGATAGCCCTCGACAATGTTGAAAGGCTCCTGGGCCATCGAGTTGGCCAGAGCCCTACCGACGAAAAGGGATACGCGGGTAGCCACCACCATGCCAACCAGCACACTCAACGTCAGCAGGTAGAGTCGACGAACCCTCTGATAGCGGAAGCGGCGTCGATAGTGCAGTACGTACCGCCAAAGAGAGACCACCGCCAATACGACCAGAAGAGCTGTGCCGGCAATGGATACCAGCGGCCGGCCACTGCCGAGCGCCTCTCGCATCGCTTGAAGCTCGAGGATGTCCTGCTCGGTGACCTCGTCACCGGCGCGCAGGAGACGGCGGCCGCGCTTCACCTGGTAGAAGACAGGCGCGACACTGTCTACCGCCTGCTGGCGGCGCACCTGCGTATCGTTGCTGTTGTAGGTGAGGTTTGGTCGTAGCAGTGTCGACGCGAGCATGAAAAGGAGATCTTCGGCGGCCTCCGGTAACTCCAGACTTGCGCTGATCTCTGCGCCAAGCAACTGGCGGGCATCGCTTAGCTCCAAGACTGTGGCTGGGTCACGCAGTGGCCGCTCCTGCTGGGTGCTGGTATCGCGCACGACGATGTTGGCGGCAGCGGCGCTCGGTGTAGGCACCAGCGTCCCCACCAGGTGCTCCGACAGCACCTTCTTGATACTGCCCGCTAGCCGTAACTCCGTGCCGACGCTGAAGCCATCCCTCCAAAGTGCTGCCACCAGGCCATCCGGTAAGGACCGACCCGCTGCCGCAAGCGCCTCTGCTTCGATCGCTTTGCGCTGCTCCTCAGGCAGCTCTTGCCAATTCAACTCCGAGTCTTGCCGTGCCCGTCGCCCCCAGGAAAACAGGGGGTTCAGTGCGGAGAAAGCAGATTGCCAGGCAGTGGGGTCGAAGTCGTAAACGTCACCGACCCGCTCGGCCGCCGCTGCCTGTCGCTCCTCAGTCGAGATCGGGTCCCTGACCTGGAAGTCTGTCGGCGCTGTGACATCGGCAACCGCGATATCCCCTGGTGAATAGCTACGAAGCCGGAGCCCGACCTGCGGGGCAACGACGAGGATGATGGCGACCACCGCTAGGCATGTCCACAGCAGGTCGTAGCTGAGGAAAGCCCACAGCTGCTCGCTCCAGTTTTTTCGACCGCGCCGGGCTCGCAGCCTAGAACTCTTCCTGGTCATACCTCTGTCCCTTCGGCGGAGGCACGGACTTCGGTCTCCTCCTCGAGCACCTGCGCGGCTTCGCGTCCGAGCCGTCGCTGCTCGGCGTCGGCCTCGTAGGCGGCAATAATGTCCTGAACCAGGGGATGCCTCACCACGTCCCGCTGATCGAACTGCACAAAGCCGATGCCGCGGATGCCTCGCAGCAGGCGGTTGGCTTCGACCAATCCCGACACCCTGCCGCTGGGCAAATCGATCTGCGTGACATCACCGGTAATCACGGCCTTCGAGTTCATGCCGATTCGGGTAAGGAACATCTTCATCTGCTCGGCGGTGGTGTTCTGGGCTTCGTCGAGGATGACCATCGAATCCGATAGGGTTCGGCCGCGCATGAAGGCTATCGGCGCGATCTCGATGTGGCCCCGCTCGATCAAGCGGTTGGCACGCGCGACATCGACGAGATCATAGAGGGCGTCATAGAGTGGCCGCAGGTACGGGTTTACCTTCTCATACATGTCGCCGGGCAAGAAGCCCAGCTTTTCACCTGCCTCCAGGGCCGGTCGGGCCAAGATGAGGCGCCTTGCTGTATGCCGGTTGAGCGCCTCGATCGCCATCGCCATGGCCAGGTAGGTCTTGCCAGTGCCGGCCGGGCCTATGGCAAAGACGATGTCGTGGGCACGGATCACCTCGATGTAGAGCTTCTGATTCGGTCCTTGCGGCCGCACCAGTCGATCGCTGGCCGTCTGTATACCATTGTCGGTAAAGAAGCGCTCGAGGGAGATCTCCGGCGAATCCATGGCGATGCGCACTGCGGTGCGCAAATCACTGCCCTTGAGCGGATGACCTCTCGACAGCAGGCGACCGAGCTCAGTCAAGACCTTGACCGCGACGTCGATATGCGCCGGGTTGCCTTCCAGAAAGACCTCACGATCGCGAGCAGAAACCTTGACCTCGAGGACAGACTCCAGGTAGCGGAGGTTTTGGTCGCGGACCCCGAACAGGGCCTGCAGCTCACTCTCCGCGAGGGCAATCTTTCGCATGCTGAAGGTTGGACCCTCCCATCATGTTGCAAGGAATCCGGCAGCTAGCCCGCATTTCTCATCGGGCTAGCCACAAACGCAAACGGCCGCGCTACCTTGCCAGGGCAAGCGCGGTCTGCAGTCATTAATCCATCAACATAATGCTAGTCGTCGGCGAGGAGCCCTGTCAATGAACCGAACGAGGGCCCCCCGGCATTCGGGACGCATAGCAGGCCGATAAGGAGTCCTGAGGGATGCGCGTCAGTCATCATTGTCATCGCTACCCGCCGGCGTCGGCTTGGTGCGGAGATGGAGGGACTCGAGCAGCTCTGCATCGACGGGGGCTGGTGCCTCCGTCATCAGGTCCGTAGCGCTTGTGGTCTTTGGAAAGGCAATGACGGTGCGCAAGGAGACTTGCCCGGCCAGCATCATGACGATGCGATCGTAGCCCATAGCGATACCGCCATGGGGTGGTGCCCCATAGGCCAGCGCATCGAGAAGGAAACCGAAGCGATCCCGAGCCTCTTCGGAGCTCATCCCGAGGGCCGTGAAGACCTCTTGTTGCACCTCCGCCAGGTGGTTGCGGATGCTGCCGCCTCCCAACTCGACGCCGTTGAGCACCAGATCGTAGGAGCAAGCCCGCACCGATAGCGGCTCGTCGGCGAGCAACTCGAGGTCATCGGGGTGTGGGGCTGTGAAGGGATGGTGGCGCGCCACCATGCGGTTCGCTTCGGCATCGAACTCGAGCAGGGGAAACTCCACCACCCAGACGAAACAGAGTCCAGGTTCGATCCAACCCTCGCTCGCCGCCAGCGCGCTGCGCACGCTTCCCATGGCCCGGGCCGCGATCTCCCACTCATCAGCTACCAACAGCAAGGCATCTCCCCGACCGACGCCGGCGGCTTCAGCCAACGCCGACATCAAGCGATCTCCCAGATACTTGCCGACGGGAGAGTCGAGGCCGGCATCGGTGGACAGGATCCAGACGAGTCCCTTCGCTCGCTGGCCCCGAGCGACCTCGGAGAGCCTGTCGAGGCGTGCGCGGCCGACGCTCGCGCCGCCGGGGTAACGTAACGCCTTGATGGCGCCACCGGCTCTCGCCACCTCGGCAAAGGCACGAAAGCCGCAATCACGTACCTCTTCGGTGACATCCACCACCTCATGGTCGAAGCGCAGGTCCGGCTTGTCGCTGCCGAAGCGATCGAGGGCCTGGCGAAAATCGAGGCGCTCGAAGTGGACATCCGAATCATGCCCAGACACCTCCAGGAGGCGCTTCATTATCCCCTCGGTCAGCTCCATCACGTCCTCGGGCTCCACGAAGCTCATCTCGATGTCGATTTGAGTGAATTCCGGTTGACGGTTCGCTCTCAGGTCTTCGTCACGAAAGCAGCGCGCCAGCTGAAAGTACCGATCGAAGCCCGAGACCATGAGCAGCTGTTTGAACAGCTGAGGACTTTGAGGCAAAGCGTAGAACGACCCCGAGTGCAAGCGACTGGGCACCAGGTAGTCGCGAGCTCCCTCAGGCGTAGAGCGCGTCAGCATGGGTGTCTCGATCTCCAGGAAGCCCTGCTCGTCGAGGTAGTTACGGGTTGCCATCGACATGCGGTGACGCAGCTTCAGGTGCCGCTGTAGCGGTGGCCGTCGCAAATCGAGGAATCGGTAACGTAACCGCAATTCCTCGGAGGCGCCGGCCTCCTCCTCGACAACGAAAGGGGGTGTCTTTGACACCGCCAGCGTTCGCGCCACCTGCACCCTGATCTCGATGGCGCCGGTGGCCAAGTTCGCGTTGACGGTCTCCGGGGGACGCTCGGTCACCTCGCCCTCGACCTCTACGACCCATTCCGGCCGCCAGGCCTGTGCAACGGCATGCACCTCGGTTCCGTACTCAGGATTGAAGACACACTGCACGGCGCCGCTTCGATCCCTCAGATCGATAAAAAGCAGTCCCCCCATATCCCGGCGACGCCACACCCAACCCTGCAACAGCACCTGACAGCCGGCGTCGGTCGACCGCAGCTCTCCGCACCGGTGGGTTCGCCGCATGGTTATTTGAGGAGCTCGAGAATGCTGGCTGCTGGGTTTGTGTTCGAGCCGGTAACCTGCTCACCGTCCGCCATTCTCTTGATGGTGAATGTACCGGCTGCAACCTCGTCGGGGCCGACAATCAGCACCAAGGGGGCGCCACTCCGGTTCGCCGCACGCATCTGTGCCTTCATGCTGCGTCCCTGGTGATCAGTCGTGCATCGTAGACCGTGGCGACGAAGACGCCGCAGCAGGGCCAGGCCCGTCGAGCGCGCGCTCTCGTCCACCGTAACCAGGTAACAGTCGAGAATCGGCGCCGGCGACCGCTCCGGCAGCGCCAGGACCACCCGCTCGAGGCCAGATGCGAAGCCCATTCCCGGAACATCTGCGCCACCCATTGCAGCCACCAGTCCGTCGTAGCGTCCCCCCCCGAGCAGGGCATCCTGGGCGCCGAGGACGGGCGATGTGATCTCGAACACAGTCCTGCGGTAGTAGTCAAGACCTCGCACCAGGTGCGGCGAGACGCTGTACTCGATTTCCCATTCCTGCAAATAGCCGCGCACGCAGTCGAAGTGCTCACGGCAACCGTTGCACAGGTAATCGAGCACGCTGGGAAGTTCGTCGAGCAGCGGCCGGCAACCCTCCTTCTTACAGTCGAACACCCGCAACGGATTGACGCGGTGGCGCCGGCGGCAGTCGTCACAGAGCCTGTCGAGTACCCGTTCTTGAGCCTCGAGCAATGCTCGCCTGTACGCTGGACGGCACTCGCCGTCGCCGACGCTATTGATGGCCAGCGCCGGCGCCTCCACTCCGAGACTACCCAGCCAAAACATCGCCATATCGATGACCTCGGCATCGACCGAAGCCGCCTCGGAACCGAACACTTCCACGCCGATCTGGTGGAACTGCCGATAGCGACCTTTCTGGGGTCGCTCGTAACGGAACATGGGCCCGATGTAGTAGAGCTTGGTCAGGTCCTTGCTGTCGCCCAGATGGTGCTCCAAATAAGCACGCACCACCGGTGGTGTGCCCTCGGGGCGCAGCGTCAGATCATGGTCGCCGAGGTCGGTGAAGCGGTACATCTCCTTTTGCACGATCTCCGATTGCTCGCCGGTACCCTTCTCGAATACGCCGGAATCCTCGAATACGGGGGTACGGATCTCTTGCAGGCCGTAGAGCGCGAAGGCTCGACGTGCCTCTTCCTCGACATGCTGCCAGCGTTCCACCTCCGGCGGTAGCACGTCTCGCGTTCCTCTGGCGGCGCGCAAGGTCATTTCGACTCCAGATGAATGCCGTGGTCAGGGTGGATCATGACGCTGTCTCCTCGCGCCCGCGGGTAATAGGGAGCCGTACCCACATTGCCGTGGAGCCAAGCCTGGAAGATAGCACGGCCGTTTCGCAAGATGAGGGCTAGCCTGCATTTCTCAACGGCGGTCGTCGCGAGGTGGTGGAGAGGCGCGCGGCT
>JBHHYG010000024.1:0-19047 GCA_046757445.1 Acidobacteriota bacterium | reverse complement strand
TCGACGTTGCCTTCCCGATCGACCCAGACGAGCTTGCGGTTGGGCTGTAGTCGTTCGCCGGGCACGTACACCAACGAGCCGTCCCGAGACAAAGCGAAATGGGCCGCGCCCCCCGGCTCCGTCAGTACGCCATCGAGGATCCGCACCCGTGGGCCGGTCAGCTCCAGCCGCTCGCGGTCGAACGGGACGGCATAAAGTGAGCCGCCCTGGGCGAAAACGATGTGCCCGGTGGGTGAGTAGACGGCATTCGTACCTCCGGGGAAGAGATCCTTTTTCGCTCCCGTGTTCAGGGACAGCACCGCGATGCTGGCGTTGTCGAAGCTCGAGCCGGTGTCGACGGTAAAGAGCACGGCGCCACCACCGGGCACGAACGTCGGCCAACGATGGCTGTACTCGCCCTGCTGAGGGTTCGCGTTGGTGAGCGTCTGAGTGTCCTCCACGATCATCGGATCGCGCTCCACGGTCGCGAAGGCGTCTTCGGGAAACCCTTCTCCGGTTGCTGCGAGCCGCACCAAGCCTCCATTGGGGTTCGATGTGAAGACGATCGTGCCGTCGGTCCCCCACGTCGCGCCACGAGTGACCGGTGCCACGCGAGCCAGAGTCACCGCCGCTCCGCCGGACAAAGCCACGGTCTTCAGTTCGTAACCCGCGACGACCCCTCGGGACGCGCCATCCGGAGAAAAGAAGGGGCCGTATCCGTCCTCCGTTCCCGGGATCGGCTGCGCATCGTCCTCGCCCAGCCGGCGCAGAAGGATCTCGCGTTTGCCGCCTCGATTCGCGACGTAGACCAGACGGGTTCCGTCGGGAGAAAGAGCGATGGAGGGTCGCCAGGTCTCGATTTCGACCGGGGCATCCGGAGACAACGTAATCGCCAAGTGCCGCGGCGGGCTCGGCTGCGGGGGAATCGATTGACCGAAGTTGACATCGGCAAGAGTGCTGGCAAGCGCTCCCAGTGCGAATGCCGCGCCCGCGGTCCACCACAGAGCCGTTCGGCTCGGTTTCGCGCCGCGGCCAACGACGCTACGATCCCCCGCCGGTGCGTGAAGGGCCTCGCGGATCTCGATCCTGGCGTCGCCGACATCGCGCAACCGGTTCGCCGGATCTTTCTCGAGGCATCGGCGCAACAGCCGTCGACCCGCCGCGGGCGCCGAATCCGGTAGCGCGTCCCAGTCAGGCGGCTCCTTGAGGATGGCTGCCATCGTGTCGGAGACTGTCTCGCCGTCATAGGCGGGCTCACCACTGAGCATCTCGAACAACACGCATCCGAAGGCCCAGATATCCGTGCGCTTGTCCAGCGGCCTTCCCCGCGCTTGCTCGGGACTCATGTAGGCAGCCGTGCCGAGAATCACGCCCGCCTGGGTAGCCACTGCCATCGTCGGCGAGTGACTGATGTCGGACGAGATGCCGTCGGCCTCGTATACCTTGGCCAAACCGAAATCGAGAACCTTGACCTTGCCGTCGGGCGTGACCTTGACGTTGGCGGGCTTCAGGTCGCGGTGAATGACGCCCTTGTCGTGCGCGGCCTCCAGTGCCTCGGCGATCTGGCGGGCGATCTCCAGGGCCTCATTAACTTCGATGCGCCCCGATCGAGCGATACGCTCCCCTAGCGTCTCGCCCTCCACCAGCTCCATGGCGATAAAGCGCACGCCATCGGCGTCCTCGAGCCCGTGGATGGTGGCGATGTTGGCGTGGTTCAGGGAGGCAAGGAGCTTGGCCTCACGCTCGAAGCGGGCGAGGCGATCCTGGTCGCTCGCGAAGTCCTCGGGCAGCACCTTGATGGCCACATCGCGCTCAAGCTTCGTATCCCGCGCCCGATACACCTCACCCATGCCGCCCGCACCGAGCAACTCGACGATCTCGTAATGACCGAGTGTCTTGCCGACCAAGGATTCAGGCCCCTTGTACCTACTAGGAATCGCTCGAATCTACCGCTGGTTCGGCGCCGAGACAACGGGACCACACGAATCGAGGCTCCCGGTGTTGAGCGCAATTCAGGCAATCACCCCTCCTCGGTGATCCCAATCCCCGTAGGTTGAACGAGCGGCTAGGGAGCTTTATTCGTAGCGGAGGGCCTCGATGGGATCGAGGCGGGAGGCGCGCACCGCCGGGTAGAAGCCGAAGACGATGCCGATGACGGCGGCGAAGCCGAAGGACAAGGCCACCGCATTGGGCGGCACCAGCATCTGCCAGCCTAGACGATCGGCCAGCATGCCGGAGGTCACCCATGCCAGCCCGATGCCCAGCGCTCCCCCGAGGCAAGACAGCACCACAGCCTCGATGAGGAACTGCAGTTGCACGCTGTGGCGGGTCGCGCCGATAGCTTTGCGGATACCGATCTCGCGGGTGCGCTCGGTCACCGACACCAGCATGATGTTCATGATGCCGATGCCGCCGACCACCAGGCTCACCGCGGCGATGCCCGCGAGCAACAGCGTGAATGTCTGCTGGCTCTCCTGGAACAACTCCAGGAACTGCGTCTGGCTACGAATGCGGAAGTCGTCGTCGGTGCCCGGCCGCAGGCGGTGACGGCGGCGCATCACCGACTCGATCTCGGCCATCGCCGCGGTGATCAGCTTGTCGTCGGCCACCTGCACGGTGATCCGCGACAGCCGGTCGGTGCCGAAGACGCGCCACTGCGAGGTGGACAGCGGGATGACCGCACGCTCGTCGGGGTTGTTGAAGCCGGTGCTACCCTTGGCCTTGAGCACGCCGATCACCTCGAAGCCGATGCCGCGAATGCGGATTTTCTTGCCGATCGGGTCGACGCTCTCGGGGAATAGCTCGCTGGTGAGATCCTTGCCGAGCACCGCCACCCGGCGGCGCCCCTCGGCCTCTGCCTGGCTGATGAAGCGACCCGCCTCGATCTCCCAGTTGTTGACCTCGGCCCAGCTCGCCCAGGTGCCGAGTATGTTGGTGTTGAGGTTGGTATTGCCGTACTCGACCTGGGCGCTGCCGGAATACTCCGGCACCACGTAGGTGACGCTCCTGACCCTCTCTTGTACGGCCCGCGCGTCCTCCAACCGCAGGGTCTGGGATCGCGTGCGGGCCCCGCGGTTGTAGCCGAACCCTCGGTCCACCGACAGCAGGTTGGTGCCCAACGACGAGATGCGCGACTCGATGGACGCCTGAGCGCCGGTGCCCAGGGCCACCATGACGATCACCGCCGCGACGCCGATGATGATGCCGAGCATGGTGAGCATGGAGCGCAACGGATTAGATCGCAGCGACCCTAGCGCTACCCTGAGGATCTCGAAGTAGAGCATTTCGGCTCCCGCCCCCGTGCTGGCCTGATTCGCTAGTGTCCCCTGCCACGACCGCGGCCGCCGCCAACGCCCGGCACCATCGATCGGCTCCTGAAACGCTCCCGCAGCGACTCCTGCGAGCGCAACAAGGAGGTGCTGGGCAGTAGCACCACCTTGTCACCTTCCTGAAGTCCCTCGACTACCTCGGTGAACTCCCAGTCGCGGACCCCGGTGACCACTTGCCTCGCCACAATATCTCCGGCCTCTTGCATCACGAATACCACTGCCGGCACGCGGCGGACTTGCTCGATACCCCAGGGATCGCGAGCCGCCTTCTCGGCCTCCTCCTGCCGCCGGCGCCGGAACTCTTGTATCCTGCGCCGCACCTCGGGGTCGGAAAAGTCCATCCCTGCGAACCGGCCCCTACCGCCGCCACCTGCCGCAGAGAAAGCCCCGCGACCTTGACCTGCTCCTTCTCCCGCACCCGGCGCGCCACCCTGCGGTCGAGGGCGCGACCCTTCGGGCCTCGTCGATGATCCTTGCCCCTCGCCCCCCGGGCGTGATAGCTGATGGTCGGTCGCGCCGCCGTTTTCGGCAGGGGGCCGGCCAGCTTGTGGGCCCGCGCCCGCGGCCGTAACGCGGCGTGCTCCGCGGTGATCATCACCATCGTCATCGGCCGCCGCCCGCGCCCCACCGGCCGGTGGACGGCCGGTGGCCGGGCCAACGCCGCTCCCAGCATCGCGTGCCTCAGCCACCAGCGTCCGACCCTCCCCTGTATCAAGCCCCAGCAGATCGGCCAACTCACGGGCGTCCTGCGGGGTGCGCACCGCTTCGTTCGGAATGGCTAGCACCCGCGGCCGGCGGTGCACGACGATGTTGACGTCGGCGTTCATCCCCGGTAGCAACAGGCCGTCGCTGTTGTCGATCCGCGAGAGCACCGGAAAGGTGGTCACCGACTGCTCCACCACCGACTGCGGCTCGATCTTGATCACCGTACCCCGGAACTCCTTGTCCGGATACGCTTCCACGGTGCTTTCCACCTCCATGCCGGGCTTCACCGTGCCGATGTCGATCTCGTCCACCAGCGTGCGAATCTCGAGCTCCCCCAGGTCCGCCATCTTCACCAGCGTCGTACCGCCCGACACGTTGGAGGTGCTAGAGGTGATGATCTGCCCCTCCTCCACCGCTTTCTGGATCACCCTGCCGGTGATCGGCGCCGTCACCGTGGCGTCATCGAGCCGTTCCTGCGCCAGCTGCAGGGCCGCCTCGAAGCGCAACAGCTGCCCTTCCGCATTGGTGTAGTTCTGCTGGCTGGTCTCTAGATCGTTTTCCGAAATCAGATCCTGCTGGTGCAGCGACTTGGCTCGCTCGTACTGTTTGTCCGCTATCTGCAACCTCACTTTCGCCGACTCGTGATCCGCTTCTGCCTGCTTCATCTCCTGGGACAGGATGCTCAGGTCCACCTGCGCGATCAGGTCGCCCTTTTGCAGGGAATCTCCCATCTCCACCGGCATCTCGATGACCTCGCCCGCCGCCTTCGACTTCACTTCGACGATCTTGATCGGCTGCAACACCCCCGTCGCCGACACCGACACCGTAATGTCCCGTACTGCCGCCTGCGCCGTGGGCAGATCCCCGGGGCCTTCCTCCTCTTCGGCGGTGTAGACGGTGTAGCCGTAGTAGGCACCGCCGACGAGGCCGACGAATAACGCCAGCTTGACCGTCGTCTTCAGCAGCTTGCGTAGCTTCTTCATTTCGAGGTATTCCTCAGGGACTCGTCCGAGAATGACGCCGCGCAGGCAGCCAAGCCAGTGGCGCGCCAGCCCGAGTCCATGCCGCTCCCCATTTAACGACGGGACGAGGCCGGCGCGCCGCTGAAAGGCCTAACGTCAATGCTCGAGCGGAGCTGCTCGCCGGTGCTGCCCCAGGTTCAAGCTCGGTCAAGACATTCCTGGCGCCACTCTCATCCCTTAGATTATGAAGCTTGCCTCCAAGAACGTGGTTAACAACATGCTAAATCCTTGTTAAGAATGTAAATGCTTCTGTCTAGCCCATTTACGGCCGAATCCCGATGTTAGAATCTATCGCATGCGAACCTCGAAGCCCGTCAAGCCACCCGCGTCGCTGTGGGTAGTGATCCTGCTCGCCACCCTCCTGCCGCTGCTGGCTGTCTTCCAGTATAACTGGCTGGGGCAGCTCAGCGAATCCGAACAAGGACGCATGCAGGCCAACCTGCGAGCGGCGACGTTTCGATTCGCTCAGGAATTCGACGGCGATCTGGCCCACATCTACAAGTCCTTCCAGGTAGATTACTCGGAACAGGGAACGGCCTCCGAACAGCTGGCCCTTCAATATGCTGAATGGGTGAACGACTTCCAGCTGCCCGATCTCATCCAGGACATCTATTGGATCCACAACGACCACGACTCTGGTCTCACCATACGGCAATTCAACGGCACCGATGATCTCATCGAGGTCGAAGACTGGCCCGACGACCTGGCAGACCTGAAGGAAGCTTTCCGTCGCTGCCTGAAAGCCTCCGCCGAACAGCACGACGAGCTTCTCGGACCTCCTCCTCTTCAGGCGGAGATTCCGGCTCTGGTGATTCAACAACTCTTCATGATTCCTAGGTCGTCACTGGGAGATCGACCGTCGGTCAACTGGGTCGTCGTCCGTTTCGACCGTGGCGTGCTAACCAAGGAGCTCTTGCCGAGGCTGGCGAGTGAGTACTTCTCCAGCGAGGACGTGCTGGAGTTCAACGTCGCGATCCTCAAGTCCGATGATCCCGAGACCATCATCTACGCCTCCGACCCCAACCTCTCGGCCGCATTGCTTTCCAGCCCTGATGCCGAGCGCGCAATCTTCAGGCTTCACCCCTTCGAGTTCCCACAACGAAGCTGGAAGAATCGACGGACTTGGAGGGTCATCGGCGATCACAATGAGCCCCGCTGGCGGCTGGTGGTGAAGCACCGTGCCGGCTCTTTGGAAGCCGCCGTCGCTGCCGTGCGCCACCGTAACCTGTTCATTAGCTTCAGCGTTCTCCTCTTGCTCGGCGGTAGCGTTTTGTTGATCGTTGTGTCTGCACGGCGAGCCCAGAGGCTGGCCCTTCAACAGATGGAGTTCGTCGCCGGCATCTCCCACGAGCTGCGCACTCCTCTGGCCGTGATCTGCTCGGCCGGGGAGAATCTCGCCGACGAGGTCATCCACGATCCGGGCAAGACGCGCAAGTACGGTCGGGTGATCAACCGGGAAGGCCGTAGGTTGACGGAGATGGTAGAGAGAGTTCTGCTGTTCTCGAGGATCCAATCCGGCCATCAGAGCTACGAGCTACACCCGCTCAGCGTTGCCAGTGTCATCGACGATGCCCTCGAATCGAGCCGCGCGTTGATCGCTGAGAAAGGCGTCAGGGTGAAGGCGGACATCGCTAAGAACTTGCCCACTATCATGGCCGACGAGAGGGCGTTGAAGTCCGCCATTCAGAACCTCCTCAATAACGCGATCAAATACAGCATGAAGGAAGGGCTGATACGGATCGGGGCCCGCGAGGCTACGGGCAGCGGCGAGCCCCAGATCCAGATCGCCGTCGAAGATCACGCAGGTGGGATTCCTGCTTCCGAGCTCGCCCACGTCTTCGAACCCTTCTACCGGGGAAAGAAAGCGCGCCAGGAGCAAACCGAAGGCAGCGGGCTGGGGCTGAGCCTGGTGAAGCAGGTCATGGAGGCTCACGGCGGCAAGGTCACCGTGCGCAGCACACCTGGCGAAGGTAGCACGTTCCTTCTCCACCTGCCGGCAGGGGATTCGCCTAGTGGACGAGTCGAGAGGGATTGAACGGGGTCCATCCTCAATAGGCGCCTGATTGCCGAGGGAAGCAGGTCGCATCCCTTCTCGCTCGTGCCCACAAGACCCATTCGCGGTACTCTCGGATCATGAACAAGCGGATCCTCCTCGTCGAGGACGAGCCTGGCCTGGTGCTCACGCTTTCCGACAGGCTCGGCAGCGAGGGCTATGAGGTGAAGTGTGCCAGCAACGGCGTCGAGGGCTTCGAGCGCGCCACCCAGGAGCATTTCGACCTCATCATCCTCGACGTCATGCTCCCCGACAAGAATGGCTTCGACCTTTGCCGGGACTTGAGGCAGCAGGGATTGCAGACGCCGGTTTTGATGCTGACGGCGAGAGCGCAGGTGGAAGACAAGGTGGTGGGGCTGAAGCTGGGTGCGGATGACTACCTGACCAAGCCGTTTGAAACCATCGAACTACTGGCGCGCATCGAGGCTCTGCTGCGGAGAGTGACGACGCCCCCGGAGGGGGGGTTTTCCGACAGCTATCAGTTCGGCCGGATGAAGGTAGACTTCCGCCGCGCCGAAGTGTGGCGTGAGGACGAGGAGGTGGAGTTGTCTGCTCGCGAGTTCCAGTTGCTCCGTTACTTCATCGAGAACCGTGGGGCGGTACTGTCGCGCAACGAGCTTCTCAACGACGTCTGGGGCTACGACGCCATGCCCACCACCCGCACCGTCGATGTGCACGTCGCCTGGCTACGCCAGAAGATCGAGCCCAACCCCCGCCATCCGCAGTTCATCCTCACGGTCCACGGCCTCGGCTACAAGTTCGTCGGCTGAGCTGGCGGGGCGTGGGGCCCAGGCGAGGCCATTCATCGCCGCAGCCCGTGGCTTTCTTCACCCATCCCCATCGCTGTTGAATGAGGGTGGGTTACACTCAGACTTGCGGGTAGCAACTACGAATGAGTCCGGTTAGGTTTGTGAACGGGTCCCGGGGAGGCGAGGCCAAAAAACCAGGGGATAACGGGCATGGCTCTTGCGAGCCCAAGCAAGGAGCAAGAGGACCAACCGATACCGGCCCTCGTTTTTCTCTCCGGCAGGAGTCGCGGCGCGACCCGATTCCTCCGGGGCGAGAGCATGTGCATCGGCTCCTTGCCCGAAGCGGGCGTCCGGCTCACCACAGAGGCCGAGGAACTACCCGACAACTTCAGGCTTCTCGCCACACTCCGACGCCGAGGCCAAACCTATGAGATGGAGGTAGCGCCGGGGGCCGAGGTATGGGCCAACGGTGAAGCCGTCGACCACCTGGTGCTGGCTTCAGGCGACGTACTCGAGCTCGGCAGGCGGGGAACGGTGCTGCGCTTTCGCCTCTATCCTCCCGACCGTGGACCCTACAAGACCATGGCGGAGGCCTTCTCCGACTGCGTCGGCTGCGCCCGCTACGGTGGCAAGAACACGCTCCACCGTGCCGGTATCCTATTCGCCGGCATGCCCCTGGAGATGGCAACCCGGACAACACCGAAGGTGCGCGCCACGTTTCTGTTGTTGATGGTAACTCTGCTCGGCGGTACGGGGACGCTGTTGTTCCGTAACATTCGCCTCGAGCGTCGCCTCGCCGATGCCTCCGCCAGGGTCGAGGGCCTGGCAGCGCTGCTAGAGCGGACCGAGCACAACTCCTTTTCCCGGCACGACTTCGATGCAGCACGCGCCGAGCTCGAAGGGCGCCTCTCCGACACTTCTGCCAGGGTGGACACCCTCGAGGCCCGCGCCGGCGCCAGGGAAAGGGTGATCTCCGAGGCCTCCCCGGCGGTGGTTTTCATCCAGGGTGCCTATGGCTTTGTCCAGCCCAGCAGCGACCGGCCCTTGCGCTTCGTCGCCGGCTCCGACGGCCGGCCCGTGCGCTCGCCCTTGGGCAACACCCCCGTCACGCTGGAGGGCGACGGCCCGGCCGTCGAACTCCTTTATACCGGCACCGGCTTTGTCGTCACCAGCGACGGCCGCATCCTCACCAACCGCCATGTCGCCATGCCCTGGGCTTTCGACGAAAACGCCCAGAGCATCATACGGCACGGTTTGCAACCGGTGATGCGCCGCTTGCGCGGATACCTTCCGCAGATCGTGGAGCCCTTCGACGTGGAGCTCGTCAGCACTAGCGATCGGGCCGACGTGGCCCTGCTGAAATGTCAGCTGGCACCGGACGGGCTCGTACCGCTCGAGCTCACCGACGTCCCGCCGCACCCTGGTGACGAGGTCATCGTTCTCGGCTATCCCGCCGGCATGCAGGCGCTGCTAGCACGCACCAACGCGGCCTTCGCCAAGCAGATCTTCGCTGAAGGCACCATCGATTTCTGGGGCCTGGCGCAGCGGCTTGCCGCCGGCGGCTACATCGCGCCCCTGGCAACCCAGGGGATCGTTGGCCAGGTGACCCCCGGGTCGGTCGTTTATGATGCCGAGACCACTCACGGCGGCAGCGGCGGCCCGGTTATCGGGCTCAACGGCCAGGTGGTGGCCATCAATGCCGCCATCGTGCCGGAGTTCGGCGGCTCCAACCTCGGTGTTCCCGCTGGCGAAGCGCTGCGCTTGTTGGCGGCGTCGACGAAAGGATCGGGAGGCCGGCCATGAATACCCGACCACCCCGAACAGAAGGATTCTCCCTCATCGGCATTCTCATCGTCTTGGCAGTGGTGCTTGTCGTCGCCCTGGCCGTGACCAAACAATACTCCGGCCTCGGCGCCCGGGATCCCGCCACCGGCGTGCCGCTGAACGAGATCTCGACCCTCGACCAAGCGCGGCAGCAGCGCACCCTGTCTGACATGCAGGCTATCGCCACCGCCAACGCAGCTATCTACGCCGAGACCGGCGCCTACGCCAGCTCGCTAGCCGATCTGGAGAGCCGTAGATTGCTCGTCAAGGTTCCGAAGGACGGCTGGGGAAACGACTGGACCTACGAGGTCGGGAGAAACAGCTATACCCTGACCTCGCTGGGCGCCGACGGCGCCCCCGGCCCGAAGCCGCCCGCTGCCTGGCGCGGCGGCTCCTGGGAGGTCGACCTCATTCTCACCAACGGCCAGTTCACCCAGGCGCCCTCCCGTCGCTGATCCGCGCTGGCCAAAATCCTCAACGGCTCGCGGCTGTACCAACGCAATGGCGCGCGATGACTGCGCTGGGGTTGGCGCGAACGGTCTCCACGGCGAGGCAAGCCTGCTGTGAGCGCGGTTACGTTCGATTGCCATTTTGCCGGTATCCAAACGTCCCTGCGCGGCAAAATGAGCCTATATGCAACCAGCACGAAACCATTCAGTCCCCAGCCCCGGTGAAGCGATGAACACGGACGAGCGAATCGACGCACTTCAGAATGCTGTCGGCACCCTGAGAACGGCAATAGCAGAGGTTCATTTTACCCAGCACCCGCGCCACTGGCAGGCGGGCGAATCGTGTATGACCTGCGCCCAGCTCGAGACGGCCAAGCAGCAGCTGCAGCACGCCCCTCACAACGGCCTCCCCACCTTCGGACAGGCCGTCAACGAGTTCAAGCGACAGCTTCTGTCTTTCGCCCTGGCCGAGAACGAAGGGGTCATGAAATACGCGGCCGCGGCCCTCGGCATGAAGTACACGACCTTCGTCGAGATGGCCCACCGGCTCGAGGTCGTCGGAAACCATCGGTCCGGCAACGGCGCCGGTGCAGCCAGCCCACATGCAGGCGAAGGCAACGGTGCAGCCAGCCCACATGCAGCCGAAGGCAACGGTACCCTACTCGCCCTGGCGGCAGACTAACCCGAACTTCTCATCGCGCTTCGTCGCGAGGGCGTGGTCAGGCGCCCGCAGCAGGAGAGCGACGTAGCCCGCGCCACCCTGTAATAAGGCTTACGGTCTCGCTGTAGGCGAAGCCACAGCACCGGGGGAAAAAGCGATCTGTGGCGCCCTCACTCTGGACAGGGGGCAAGGCAAAGAAGTAGCGTGAATAGAGGAGAAGAGTCTGCCTGCGCTCGCCATACTGATGCGAGCTCGACAGCGTGCGGAAATCGCCGATGGTCTCGTTCAGAGGACCAGCTCGCTTCATCGGTTTCGGTGCCCTCACTGTGTCGCTGCTTGTTGCCGCCTTGCCCAGCAGCAGCGCCGCACCGCTGACCGCTCACACCGTCGCCGCGACCGGTTCGAGATCCGGCCTCGAGGCGCTGGCGACACCGTCGCCTCAGCTGCTAACCGTGCCCGAGGAGCTGGCCATAGGCCGTCAGTTCGCCCTCGCCGTCGAGTCCCAGTATCCGATGATGAACGACCCCATTCTCGAGGATTACGTGAACCACCGGGGCCGGCTGATCGCCGAGCACTCCTCCCGTCCCGATATTCCCTATTTCTTCCAGGTCGTCGATGATCCCGAGATCAACGCCTTTACCCTGCCGGGAGGCTACATTTTCCTGAACCTGGGAATGATCGACGCCGCGGAGACAGAAGCGGGGATGATGGGGATCATCGCCCACGAGGTAGGACACGCCGCCGGGAGGCATTTCGTCGATCAGTACTCACGGGGATTCTGGGCCGACCTGGCCTCGCGTATTGGCCTCGGCTCCTACCCCAACTACTACGCCTATATGGCCGGCAACCTGTTCGGGGGAGCGGCGTTCATGAAGTTCGGCCGTGATGCCGAACGCGAGGCCGACGCCTTCGGTTACCAGTTTCTGATCAACTGCGGCTACGACCCGACCGAGATGGTTCGAATGTTCGAGATTCTCCGCAACTGGTACCAGCGTGACCCCGGGCTCCTGGAGAAGCTGTACGCCAGCCATCCCCCCACCGAGGAGCGCATCGCCAACCTGAAGGGATACCTCGTGAGTAACCCGCCGCCGCCGGGGTTGATCCGCGACACCGAAGTCTTCCGCAAGATCCATGCCCGCATCGAGGAGCTCTACGCCGACCAACTCAAGGAGAACCGCAAGGATAAGTCGGCCGGCAAGAAAGAAGAGGGCGAGGGCGAAAAGGGAAAGAAGAAGAAGAAGAAAGGCGATAAGCAAGAGAAGGGCGGCCATGATTCGTAACCTGGGGAACCTGTCACTGGCGACGCTGCTTGTTGTCGCACCCTGCCTGAACGCCGTCGCCAGCGCCGCCGCCACGATCAGCCACGCTTCCAGCTTCCTGCCGCGGCAGCCAGCGCAAGAGAAGAAGAAGTCCGAGGAGCCGGAGGGCGATGCTCTGCAAGACCCATCCGGCCGCTGGCTGCACATCGGCCGGGAGCCCTGGGAGCTGGAGCGGTTGCTGAGCGACATCACGGCCGACGGCACGGCCGCCGACGTTGTCACCGCCATCGAGCAGGCCGAGAGGCTGATCGACGCGGAAGACTGGGACGAGGCGAGAAAAACTCTCGACAAGCCCATCAAGCGGGAGCCCAAGAATATCCCCCTCCACTACGCCCGTGCCCTGGTGCGGCTGCGCAAGCCCACATCCTTCGGTCTCGATGATCCGAGAAAGGATCTGGAGGCGGTGTTACGGCAGCAGCCGTTGTATCGCGATGCCTTCGAGATCTGGCTCGCCCTCAACCCAACCGACGGCGACATGAAGCGCGTGGGGCTGAGCCTCGAGGGTGCTCTGGGCGAGCCCGGCGCCGACGCCGAGCGGCTGAGCTGGATTCTGGCGGCCCTGGAGCTGAGGCGAGGCAAGAAAGGCAAGTCGAAACCGGGAAAGGCCCTCAAGCGGCTGGAAGCCCATCCGCCCGAGGACGAGCAGCCGAGCCCCGCGGTGGAGCGGGCGATGCTGGTGAAGGTACGCGCCCTGTACGAGGCGGAAAGAGATGAAGAGGCACAACAACTCTACTACCGGCTAGTCGACCTCGGCGACGAGAGGATGATCGAGCGGCTCTACCGCGACGTCGTGCTGCTGCTCAAACCGGAGGAGAAACGGAGCTTCGAGGACTCGAGCCTGGCCGACAAGCGCATCTGGTTCCACAAGTGCTGGAACCGCATCGACCCGTTGCCGGCCGACGGCCTCAACCCGCGCATCGGCGAACACTACCGTCGTCTCGACACGGCGCTCCGTCAGTACGGCCTGCGCAGCAACGGCAACGGTTACTTCACCGACTGGGAGAGCTTCCTGACCTATTCGCCCAAGCTCGACTATTACGCCCCGGCGCGTGTTTTCGAAGATCAGCAGGCCACCGGCTACTGGCTCGACCACCGTGGTCTATGGACCATCCGGCACGGCAAGGCGGACGGCATCGTTCGGCCCGATCACAAGCTCGAGGGAGTCGAGTTCGATCGAAACCAGACCTGGGTGTACAGCCGCTTCATGACGCGCCCGCTGGTGGTCCACCTGGTGCAGCGGCACATCATCCACGAGTGGGTCCAGGTACTCAGCCTGGGCGTCGCCGTGTCCGAATTCATGTCCAACACCAGAGACAAGCCCGAGGCGATCGCGGGTGAGATGTTCAGCGGTGACGACCGCGCCTTCCGCGCGCTGTACGCCAGCCGCTCCGGGTTGCACGAGATCTACTGGGAGCTCACCAGCGCGCGCAGCTCGGCTCGTATCCTGAGGCTACTCGAGAAAGAGAGCCAGACCATGGCGGGCTTCGCCAAGGCCGGGAGGCTGATGTCCTCCACCGACTACTACGGCAAGCAGGATCTTCTAGCCGCCGCTGTATCGCTGGTGGACTGGCGCAAGAAGGAGAACAGCACGCAAGTGCTGGCCGAGCTGGCCATCAGCACCGAAAACATCAAGTGGAACCAGGTCGCCGAGGAGGATCCCGCCTTCGAGGTGAGCCTGCTGGTCTTCGACGATGATTGGGGCGAGACGATCCGTCGCATCGACAAGGTATTTCCGCTGGATCTCGAATCGCGGCAGGAAGGCAGCGACTTCGAGGAGAATTTCGATGTCGGCGCCCTGGAACCGGCCGACTACAACTTCGCACTGCAGATCAGGGAGCCGAGCTCGGGGCGCATCGGTTTGCTGCGCGGTCACCACACCGTCGACTACTTCGACAGCCCGTGGGTCAACCTCAGCGACTTCTCCTTGCGCATTCCCAGCGAGCAAGCCACCAGCGGCGAGATCGACAAAGAGAACACCGACACATCTTGGCTCGCGCCGACGCTCACGGATAGCCCGGTGGTCGCCGTGCCGCTACCACAGCGGGAGGTGAAGCGCTCGCAACCGGCCTATATCGCCTACCAGATCTACGGCCTGCACCCCGACGAGCAGGGCAACTGTCACTACGCCATCGAACAGCGCCTGCTGAAGATCGGCAAGGCGTCGGGCAAGGGCGATACGGCGCTGGGCATCGCCGCACAGGTGGCGCAATTCATCTTCCCCTTCTACACCTTTATCGCACTCACCGGTCTGTTCGGCCTCGGCCGCGCCACCGTTGATCCCGAGGCGGGGCTGATGACCAGCAGTCGCAAGGTCGAAGAGGAAGCCCACGGAGCCGTGGACGGCGTATACTGGATCGATCCGAGAGAGCTGGAGAAGGCCTATTACGAGCTCTACATCACCATCAAGGATCTCGACGACGACAGCCGAACCACCAAGTCATTGATCTTCCAAGTGGTCGACGGCCACTGAGTCCACCGCTCCCCGAGGGTCGCTGAACGAGAGCGGCGGCCCCACACCGCGGCGTCGTTCCCAGGCGCGCCGACAAACGCCTCGGCGGAGGGGTGATTCTCGCCCGCTAGAGGCCAGGAACAAATGAAGTCCAATTCCGCTGTGCCACAGACTGGTCCCGCCCGGGCCGAGCCCGTCCGCCAATACGAGCCGCAGCAGGAAAGCTTCGAGGAGTTCAAGAACTCTTTCTTTTACGGCTCCCGCACCGACCTGCTCTTCAAGTTCCTCAAGAGCCTGGAGGCGCCGCAGGCAGCGGAGTTCTTTAGGGCCCTGCTGGAGAGCCTCGGCGAGTGCCTCGACGACGGCGACTTCAACCGCGTCATCGAGCTGGTCGTCGACTGGCAGGTGCGGGGCTACGAGGCCTCGGAGGGCGGAAAGAGCCCGTGGGTCTACGACGACGCCCCCTTCACACCGCTGGCCAAGCCGCTCTCCGGCTCGCGGCTGGCGCTGTTGACCTCGAGCGGCCATTTCGTCGACGGCGACGACCCCGAGCCCTTCGGGGTCAAGAAGATGTCTCAGCAGGAGGCCGTCTCCCGCATCGGCGATTTCCTGAAGGTCGCACCGCAGCTATCGGCGATCCCCTTCGATACCCCAAGGGGGAAGCTCAGGGTACGCCATGGCGGCTACGACATCCGCGGGGCGCAAGCCGAACCCAACGTGGTGCTGCCCCTGGACCGGTTGCGGGAGCTCGAAGCCGAGGGAGCCATCGGCGAGCTCTTGCCGGAAGCTTTCTCCTTCGTCGGCGCCGCATCGCAGCTGAGGCTAATCAAGGAGAGCGCCCCCGCCTGGGCGGCGATGCTACAGCAACGGGGCGTGGACGTTGCCCTGCTGGTGCCCGTCTGACCGGTCTGTCACGTGTCGGTCGGACACGTCGCCAGGACTTTCGAGGAGGCCGGCATCCCCACCGTGGCGATCTTCATCCGCGCCTTCCGGAGGCGCGCCGAGCAGATAAAGCCGCCCCGCACCCTCATCACCCGCCACCCGCTGGGCCGCACCCTCGGCGCACCCGGCGATGTCGAGGGCCAGCGCCGGGTCCTCGCCGCCGCCCTCGACCTTCTCCAATCTGCCACCGCCGGCGGCACCCTGCTGGAGCTTCCCGAACCCTACCGTCCGGCTGGCGCCCCCTGACTCTTCGCCGGCAGGCCCCCGTCAGGGCCACCGCCAGCAAGCACCGTAACGAACCCGCCTGGCCTTTTCAGCTCGACCTCACGCTGCCAATTAGGACGATCTTGAATCGTCTGTCGTTATAGACCACCGGCATTCCCGTTGGCGTTTCCGACCACAGCAGCGCATACGTTGCGCCGTACTTGGCCGCCACTCTCAGAACCCGTTCATCGGTGATCTCGCCGTAGGCAGCCTCCAACGCTCCCAACTCCGGCAAAGTCGTGTCCGTGACCTGTCCGTAGGTGAAGAGCATGCGCTCGTACCATTCCTCCATTGCCGCGTCTTGGAAGGGGAACGATTTGAAGTCGACAACGATGGCGCGCTTCGCCACCAATCTGAAGCCACCGAGGTCTGGCGGCGTCAAGAACACGGCCTCCGACGGCGTATGGCCTCTGGCGAACCGTGCTGCGTCGGTCCAAGGATGGACGGAATCGTACATGGAGATCCTCGGCGTCTGCACTCCAACGAGGCCCGCCAGGGTCTTGACGGTGTCGCTCGAGCGAAAAACGATCAATAGAGACGCTGCGGAGCCCAATACGAGCACCGGCACCACGCGCCGCACCCAAGCTCGCTTGGTGAACAGAAACCACGCCCCAACGGCCACCACCACGAGCAATGAGAACGGCTCCGCGCCGGCTCGATTCAGTGGCATCAGGAGAACCGGGGTGGCGCAGGCAAGGATCGACACCGCCATCGAGCGGGTAACGAGACCCCGCTGGCCACCGAGGAAGCGTCGACGCACCGCCTCGAAGAGGTGCCCAAGAAGCGAGACAGCTGGTTGAAAGCGCCCTACGCCCAGAACCATGAGATAGCCCGGCGTTGCGTCCACCAAGTCGTCCCGCTCGCGTATCACTCGGCCCGCGGCGCAGGCAAACAGCAAAAAGCCGAACCACTTGATCAAGAAGGTTGTCCGGAATACTTGCGCCGTGGCCCCGACTCTCGTCGGCAGAACCTCGACAAACAAGTAACCGCCCACGCACAGGACAAGGACGGCAAGAAACACGCCTATCACGCCGTTGGCCCTGTGGCGGCCGGCGCCAACACTGCCTCTCCACTCGAGCCATGAAATCAAGAACGCCAGGCAAAATATCACGAATGCGAGATGGCTTCCCCAGCCGAAGCGCGACGGCAGCTGGTGGTGAGGAGTACGCGTCTCAGCGAGAATGTGCACGAAGCGCCGGCCATCGAGGGTTTGCTCGTAGCCGCCGTGCCAGAGTGTCCAGGTGGCAGCGACGAGCGCGATGCCCAGGATCACCGCGGTGGCCAGCTCCTTAAGCTGGTCGCGCCGGCTTCCCGGACACTGCCGATACGCCTCCATAACAGCCAGCACAATCGTCACGCCGAGGGCAATCGCCACCGTCTCCGCCCCGACCAACGGATGTATCAGAATGGCACCGACGAACAGCGGTGCTCCCCACAGGTGACGACGCGTGAGGCTAAGCCACAGACCGAGCATCGCCAGAGGTCGGGCAAGGAGCGATGGCTCGAGGAAAGCTCGCGGAATGTGGGCGGCACCACCTTCGTGGAAGCCGCTTACCACCAGGACCAGGGCAGCCGAAAGCATGGCACTGGTATCGGATTCACCGGACATGGCCCGCGCAATGTACCAGGTAACGAGCGCCAATGAAGCGTTTGCCAGACAGGTGAGGACGAGGAAGAGAACCTCGAGCGGAACAACCCTCCCCAGCGTCGCCAACAACCCCACGTAATAGGCCCGGGGGTTGAACTGTTTCCCGGCGTTGACGAAAAAGTCGTTGCCCAGGTACGCGGGATCCATCGCCCGATAGATCAGCGGTAGTTGCCCGACCTGGTTGATCTCGCCGAACACGTAGCCGCTGGCGAGCGTGGCAAAGGTCCCGGCGAGCAAAGAAAACACCAGCACATCGGTCAGCGGCAGCCAGCCTTTCGACACGGCGTATGGCTGCAACGAGCGGTGCACACGTGACATGAGCATACTCTCGGGATCTCAGTACCTTGATATCGCCGCGCACGACGCTCATGCCGATGTTCCCGACATCTTCACACGTCGTTTCGAACTCCCCGCTGCCGGCACTCATGCCGCTGATAGCGGCGCGGCGCGCCTGTGCATGAAAGCAGTTTCCGATGCCCTCATCAAGATCGCCTGGTGCTAGAGTGTAGATATGAAAGACGTATTGTCGCGCGAGAGCGGCCGGCCACCGCTGGTGATTCTCGACATCGCCCGCGACTCTCTGACCGCCCATCTGAAGGGGCGGCCCTACGAGCCGCCGTTGCTGCCGCCACCCTGGGACGCTCCGCGGCCGGTATTCGTAACCCTGCGCTCGCCTGAGCAGGCGCTGCGCGGCTGCATCGGCCACCTCGAGCCGATCACCGCGTCGCTGTCCCGAGAGGTAGCGAGCTGCGCCGTCGCCGCCGCCATCGACGACCCGCGCTTTCCGCCCGTCGTTGTCGACGAGCTGCCGGGCCTCGACTACGAGGTGAGCCTGCTAGAGCCACCGGCGCCCGTCCGCTTCGAAGATCTCGACCCGAAGCGCTTCGGAATCATCGTCTCGAGCGGCCGGCGGCAGGGCGTGTTGCTGCCGGACGTGGAGGGAGTGGAGACGCCCGAGGAACAGCTCCGCATCGCCCTCGACAAGGGCGCCATCTTGCCGCGCGAGCCTTACAAGCTCGAGCGATTCCGGGTGCTCAAGGTGGACTGACACCTGCTCCGTGGTACACCTGTAGCGAGCGCAACGGAGGCGGATTCACGGAGCGGCGACGATCGCGTTTTGCCTGTATCATTCCTGCGGATTTGTCTTACCATCGAAACCGATCAGCGGGAGGGGAGCGCATGGCTGAAGCCGATACATGCACCACCGTAGAGTCCATCGAGAACGGTCCGTACATCGTCAAGAGCCTCGGCAAGCTCATCAACTCGGAAGGCGAAGACCTCAGCGTGAAGCCACGCCTGGCGCTGTGCCGCTGCGGGGCCTCGGCCAACAAGCCGTTCTGCGACGGCACCCACTCCAGGGTGGGTTTTACTGCTGCCGCCACCCCGGAGCCCAGCGACACCCCCGCGCCCAGCGCCGATGACGAGCGCGGCGCCACCCCGGCGCCAAGCGGCTCGGTGGCGAGCGGCGAGATCAAGGTGCGCGCCAACGGACCCTACAAGGTTTCCGGGGTCAGGCTGGCGGTCGAGGAATGCCCGGAAGATCCGTACGCTCTCTGTCGCTGCGGCGCCTCGGACAACACGCCCTTCTGCGACGGCAGCCACCGCGAGGACGGCTTCACCGATCCAGACTGCTAGCCTGCATTTCTCAACGGTG
>JBHHYG010000023.1:0-19407 GCA_046757445.1 Acidobacteriota bacterium | reverse complement strand
CTGCGCCCTCGAACCGGCGCGCGCCTTGTCCTCGCAGCCCTGGCGCCCGCTCGCTTCACGACCCGTTGAGAAATGCGGGCTAGCCATCGGCTGAGTTCGGACTCGATTCCTCCGCGACGATGATGACGCCGGAGGTGGCGAGCGAGCGGATCTCCTCCTCGTTGTATCCCCACTGCCGAAGCACCTCCCGCGTGTGCTCGCCGAGCAACGGCGCGGCGCACCTGGCACCCCCCGGGGTATCAGAGAACTTTACCGGTAGTCCGAGTGTTCTCACCGTGCCGACGCTGGCGTGCTCCACCTCGGTCACCATCTGGCGTGCAGCCGTCTGAGGATGCTCTAGCATCTCGGTGATGCTCGCCACCGGCCCGGCAGGGATCGCGGCGGCCTCGAGGCGCCGCAGCCATGCCGCCGTCGTGCGCTTCCTGAAGCAGGAGCCGAGGAGCTCCACCAGCTCCGCCCGGTGGACCATGCGGCCGGCGTTGTCTCGAAAGCGCGGATCCTCGAGCAGCTCGGGCATCTGAAGAACCTGCGGTAAGCGCTCCCAGGTCGCCTGGCTGGAGGCCCCGACATTGATCCAGCCGTCGGCCGTCTCGAAAGCCTGATAGGGAGCGTTGAGGGGATGGGCCGTGCCCATCGGCCCGGGCGACTCACCGGTGGCTAGGGCGATGGCCGACTGCCAGTAGGTGTGGATGATGCCAGCCTCGAACAAGGAGGTATCAACCCTCTGGCCCTCGCCGGTCTTGGCACGATGGACGGTGGCGGCGAGAACTCCCATGGCCGCCAGAATCCCGGCGGTGATGTCGGTCAGCGGTACGCCGCACTTCACCGGCGGCCGGCCGGGACCCTCGCCGGTGAGGCTCATGAGGCCGCTGTATCCCTGGGCGATGAGGTCGAATCCGCCGAGGCCGGCGAACGGACCGCTGCGCCCGAAGCCGGAGATCTCGCAGAAGATCAGACCGGGGTTGCCCTGCCGCAGGCTCTCGTAGCCGAGACCCAGCCGCTCCATGGTGCCAGTGCGGAAGTTCTCGATAACCACGTCAGCGGTCCCCAGCAGCCGTCGCACCAATGCCTTTCCTTCCTTCCGCTTGAGGTCCACGGCGATGCCCCGCTTGTTACGGTTCAACATCATGAAGGCGGCGGCCTCGCCGTCGATGGCCGGCGGCAGGAAGCCGCGGGAGGGATCACCGCCGGGGACCTTTTCCACCTTGATGACGTCGGCGCCCATGTCGGCCAGCATCAGGCCGCAGACCGGCCCGGCCATGATGTGGGCGAGCTCGATGACCGTGAGGCCACGGAGAGGACCCGGGTGCAGGCGCTGTCCTTTCTCGTCGCTGGGCTCGCTCATGGCTCGGCGGGCGGGCGCGGAGCTGTAGTTGCATCCATGGTCATCCGCTACTTGCCCTCGAACTCCGGCTTCGTCTTGTCGAGAAAGGCCCGGTAGCCGGTGCGGAAGTCAGCGCTGCCGAAGGCGGCGTAGCCTTCCTCGATCTCTTCCCGGCTCAAGGGCTCGGGATTTCCGAGGCGGCGGATGAATTTCTTGTGCCAGCGGTGGACCAGCGGCGCCGCCTCTGCGATCCGACGCACCGTGGCGTAGGTTTCCTCCTCCACCAGCTCGTCTTCGACGACCCGGGTCACCAACCCTATCTGCAGGGCCCTGTCGGCGCCGAAGATCGCTCCCTCGAGCAGGATCTCCCGCGCTGCCGCGGCGCCGACCACGGCGAGCAAGCAACGTAGCTCACCATAGGCCATGGTCAGGCCCAGCCGGTTGACGGGGACGCCGAAGCGGCTCGATCTGCTGCAGATGCGCAGGTCACAGGCGCAGGCGATCTCCAGGCCGCCTCCCACACACGCCCCCTGGATCATTGCCACAGTGGGATGGCGGCAGCCGGCGATCGCCTCCATCGTGGTGTCGACGACCTCGCCATACCTGCGTGCTTGCTCGACGTTGCTACGTTGGCGCGCGAATTCCGAGATGTCGGCACCAGCGGCGAAGGCCCTCTCGTCCGCGCCGCGCAGGACGATGCAGCGAACGCCGTCGTCGTTGCCGAGGCGGGCTACGACCTCGCCCAAAAGCTGCCAGGCCCCGAGATCGAGAGCGTTCAACTTCTCCGGCCGGTCGAGAACGACGGTAGCGATACTGCCGTCACGCCGCAAGAGTACCGCTTCCGAGCTCATCCGATCGCCATCTCCTTCCTCCTTGCCTGCACCACCAGCACAAAGGCGCTGCACCCCGGCCACCAGAGGTGCTACCCCGCAGTTCTCATCGCCCTCCTGCTGCGGGCCTCGCGCGCCCTCGCGAGAAGCGCGATGAGAGCTGCGGGCTACCGGCGTGTGATGAGTCAGTGAACCTCCATGCTATCGGTAAAAGAACTCGACCAGACTCATCGGGATCTGTGGCACATAGGTGACCAGTAGCAGCACGGCCAGGAGCACGCCGATGAAATACACATTTACCTTGCTGACATCCCAGATATCCGCCTTGGCCACCGAGCAGGCGGTCACCAGCACGCTGGCCACCGGCGGCGTCTGCTGGCCGATGCCGAGGTTCAAGGTCACTACCAGGCCGAAGTGTACCGGGTCGATGCCCATCGCATTCACCAGCGGCATGAGGATGGGCACCACCAGGATAATCGCCGCCGCCGAATGCAGGAACAGGCCGATGACCAGAAGGAAGATATTGAGCAAGGCAAGGATCATGTAGGGACTGTCGGTCAGCCCCATCATCGACTGGGCCAACCGTTGTGGCACCTGGGCCTCGGTGAGAAAGAGGCCCAGCAGCGCCGAGGTCGCCACCAGCAGCATGACCACGGCCGTCTGTACGCCGCCGTCGACCATGGCCTGCCGCAGGTGGACCAGATCCAGCTCCTTATAGATGAAGGTCCCGATGACGATGGCCGCGACCACCGCCAGCCCAGCGCCCTCTGTCGCCGTCACCCAGCCGCTGAAGATGCCGCCGAGGATGATCACCGGCAGCAGCAGAGCCCAGGCGGCCTCCTTGAAGGTCGTCCAGAGTCGCCGTAACCGGAAAACCTCCTCTACCGGAAAGTCGTGTCGTACGGCTAGCGCGGCTGCCACGCTCATCAACCCCGCGCCGCCGAGGATGCCGGGAATGATGCCAGCGACGAAGACCTCGACAACCGAGCTGCCAGACATCACCGCATACAGGATCATCGGGATGGAGGGCGGGATGATGACGGCGAGGGTGGCAGCGGATGAGGTGACGGCGGTGGCGTAGGCGGTAGAGTATCCCTTGCGTTTCATGGCAGGGATGAGGATGGAGCCGAGAGCGGCGACGTCGGCAACCGCCGACCCCGAGATCTCGGCGAAGAACAGCGAGGCCCCGATACTGACCATTGCCAGCCCGCCCTTGATGAAGCCGAATAGGGCGGAGGCGAAGGCGATGAGGCGGCGTGAGATCCCCGAGGCGTTCATGATAGCGCCGGCGAGGATGAACAGAGGGATGGCGATGAGTGGAAACTTGGTGGTGCCATCGAACATCACCAGGGCGACGTTGGCAATGATTCCGGTCCCCGCGGTGGCCAACATGGCGGCGGCAGCAACCACGCCGAGGGCGATGGCGATGGGCACGTCGATCAACACCAGGGCAACGAGCCCCACGAACATCAACAGCAGGGTCAAGGCGAGTGCCCTCCCCGGCCGTTCTGCCGTCGGGGCTGGACCGCTTCCTCGTCGTCTAGGTCGATGGCAGCCCTGTTGTCGAGCGTCTCGGCAAAGACGAGCAGGTCGGCAATGATGAAGAGCGCGGCCGAGATAGGGACCACAGATTGCGTCAGCTGCGCCGGCATCCACGGCAGACTCACCAGATAGGTACCACCGAGAACTCGCAGCACCAGCAACCCTGTCCATGAGGTGAGAAGGAAAAAGCTGATGACGATCAGCTCGCGGACGATCAGCAGGAGGGTACGAACATTCGGCCCCCCGGCCTCGACGATTCTCGGGAAGCCGATGTGGGCGCGCTTCAGGGCGGCCAGGCAGGCGCCGTAGAAAGTCAACCAGGCGAGCAGGATCGAGGCCACCTCGTCGTACCAGACCAGGGCCGCACCAGCTTTGCGGAAGACGACGCCGAGAACCACGACCACCGCCAGAGAGGTCATGAGGGTGAGAACCAAAACCTCCAGGAAGCGCTCGAAACCCGTGCGCAGGGCGGCAAGGCGCCGCCGGCTCGCGGCGCTCACGAATTGCCCAGCTCGATGGCCCGCTCGAGCAGCTTCTTGCCGCCGGGAACCGAGCGAGCGAACTCCGCATAGACGGCCCGGCTGGCCTCGAGGAAGTCGACCAAGTCAGGGTCGTTCACCCGAACGCCGGTGGCCTCGATCTTCTCCAGCAACTCCCGATCCATGCGCGCGGCGGTTGCGTAGACGAACTCCTGCGTCTGGCGCGCAGCCTCTTCGAGGATGTTGCGGAGATCCTCTGGAAGCTGCGCCCAGCGATCGGGGCTGACGGTGACGTAGGCTGGAGTGTAGACGTGCCGTGTCAGCGACAGATAACTCTGAACCTCGTAGAGCTTCGAGCTGTAGATCTGGGCGAGGGGATTCTCTTGCCCGTCCATGACGCCGGTCTGCAGAGCGACGAAAACCTCTGACAGCGGCATCGGAGTGGGGTTGGCGCCGAGGACCTGGAACATCTTCAGCCGCCAGCGACCTCTCGGAGTGCGCAGCTTGATGCCGTCGAGATCGGCGGGAGTGGTGATGGGGCGCACATTGTTGGTGACGTGGCGGAAGCCATTCTCCCAGACGGCGATGATCTTGTAGCCTTTGGCCTCGGCGAGCGGCGCCAGCTGGGGCCAGAAGATTTCCTTCTCGATGCGCCGCATCTGCTGGCGGTCGTTCACCAGGTAGGGCATCTCGAAGAGACCGAACTCGTCGACATAGGACGACATGATCGTCGAGGGCAGGGCGAGATCGACCGTCCCCAGCTTGAGCTTCTGCAGTAGCACCTCGTCGCCGCCAAGCTGGCTCGATCCGAAGACCACCACCTTGGCACGCTCGCCCAGCCGCTCGTTGGCGCGGCGGGCAAACTCCTCCGCCGAGACGGCGAACAACGATCCCGGGGCGCCGACATGGCCGAACTTCAGCTCCAGCGGCTGGGTGGAATCGTCCGTCTGGCAGGCCGCCGGCGCCAGGACCAGCAGCAGGGCGATCGCAGTCGCCTGCACGGGCCCGAGTAGATTACGGAAGAGCCCGTTGAGGGTGCCTCGCGTGGGCCTTGAAAGAGCGGGCAAGGTAGCTCCTGCTATCTGCTGGCGGACAGGTACTCCAGCGCTGCCGAGATCCCGACCCTGGAAGAGGGCACACCGGCAGCCATCAGTCCCATCTCGATGCCGCAGAGGGTGCCGGCGAGCATGAGATCGTTGAGATCGCCGAGATGACCGATGCGGAAGACCCTGCCCCTCAGCTTACCGAGGCCGGTACCGAGTGACAGGTCGAAGCGCTCGAGAATGAGACGGCGTAGCTCGTCGGCGTCGGTGCCCTCCGGCATCTGCACCGCGGTGATGGTGCTGCTGTATTCATCGGCGTGGCTACAGAAGATCTCCAGGCCCCATGCACGCACCGCTCTGCGGGTCGCTTCCGCCAAACGGTCGTGGCGCGAAAAGACGTTCTCCATCCCCTCCTCCCGCAGCATGGCGAGCGCCTCGCGCAGGCCGAACATCAGGTTGGTCGCGGGAGTATAGGGGAAATACCCGCTGCTGTTGGAGGCCAGCATGGCACCCCAATCCCAGTAGGATCGCGTCTGCTGCGCCGACTCAGCAGCCGCCAACGCCTTCTCGCTGACAGCGTTGAAGCTCAGGCCGGGTGGCAGCATCAATCCCTTCTGGCAACCGGCGACAGTGACGTCCACGCCCCATTCGTCGTGCCGGTAGTCGATGCAGCCGAGGGAGGAGACGGTGTCTACCATCAACAGTGCCGGGTGGTCGGCTCGATCCAGCGCCTCACGCAGCGGCCCGATCTGGCTGGTGACGCCGGTGGAGGTCTCATTGTGCACAACCATCACCGCCTTGTAGCGACGCTCGGCGTCGTCGGCCAGCTTGCCCTCGACGGTGGCCGCATCCACACCCCGGCGCCAGTCTCCAGGTACGAAGTCCACCTCCAGGCCGAGTCGTAGAGCGACGTTGCACCAGTTGGAGGCAAAGAAGCCGTGGTCGAACATCAGCACCCGGTCGCCCGGTGAGGTGGTATTGGCCAGCGCCGCCTCCCAGCCGCCGCTGCCGGAGGCGGGGAATATAAAAACCCGACCCGAGGTCTTGAAGATCCACCGGAGTCCCTCCATCAACTTGGCGGTGAGGCGGGCGAAGTCGGGACCACGGTGGTCGATGACCGGACGGTCCATGGCCCGCAGCACGCGGTCGGGGACGTTGGTAGGGCCGGGAATCTGTAGAAAATGACGTCCGCTACGGAAGGCCACGATCGCTCCTTTTTCTGGCTGGAGATGCGCCAATCGTATCCTCCCGGGCCGAGCACATCACCTGGGAGGCACCGCTGCTATGCCACCAGCTGGATGGCATCTCGTCGGATGCCCTTCGCTGGCCGTTGGAGGCGGATACAAGCTGCCTTCTGCCGCGCCGAAGGAGCTAGCTTGAACTCTGCTATATAAAGTACTTGACAGTACATAGACAGTGCCATAAGTTAGGGGGCGTTTGTTTCGTGGCTCGCGATACCTTTCCGTTCGCGGGCTGCCTTGCCGAGGAGGGGTCGATGGAATTCATGCCGCAGCATGCTCCCTTCGTGGCCCTGTCGTTTCTGGGCACCGGATTGCTGTGCTTCGTTGCCGGCGTCGTTGTCGTCTATGCCCTGGTGGTGGGCAAGCATGCCCTCGCCAAGCTGGCGGCCGTGGTTGCCGTCACGGTGGGCGGGGGCTACCTCGCAATTCTCCTGAGTTTCTCCTTCTTCAGCTCCGAGAAAGTGCTACGGGCCGGGCAGATGAAGTACTTCTGCGAGGTCGATTGCCACCTGGCCTATTCGGTGATGGACGTGTCAACGGCCGAGACGCTGGGCTCCGGCGTGCGGCAAGCGACGGCGTCGGGGACCTTCTACGTGGTTACCTTGAGGACCTGGTTCGACGAGAGGACAACTTCGGTCGGCCGCGGCAACGGCCCTCTCCTTCCCAACGCTCGCTGGCTCTTCGTCATCGACGATCGCGGCAGGCGCTTCAATACCTCGCTCGAGGGCATGGAGGCGATCGGGAACGGGGCGACGATGGGCCGCGGCTCCGTGCCCCTGACGCAATCATTGCGCCCGGGGGACTCCTACCAGACCACGTTGGTCTTCGATCTCCCCTCCGGGGCCGGCATCCCCCTCCTCTACCTGGGCGAGCGCCACCTGGTGACGCTGCTGATCATCGGCCACGAAAACAGCCCGTTCCACAAGAAGATCTTCTTCGCACTGGAGCCGCAGGACCGAATCTGAAGCCGGACGATTCCGCCGTGGCGCTGTTGCAAGTTCCTGCCCGGCGGGTTTCGATGGCGGCATGGTCGGTGCCCGGGGAGGGTTTCGCCGCCACCTGCTCGGGCTCCGTGAGACCGCTTTCATCGACTTTCTAGCAGCCGCGAGCCGTTGAGAAGCTCGGGCTAGCAGGAGGCGCTCCGACATGAGACGACACTCTTCCTTCGAGACGCGACAGATTGCCTTGATCCTCGCCGCGGCTGCCCTGTTGATGCCGCTGCACAGCCCGGCGCAGACTGAGCCGTTCACCCTCCAGCGCCCCTTCGGCACCCTGCGGCAGCAGGCCGAGCTTCAGCAGGCGTGGCTGAAGGAGCGCCTCGAGGTCAACCTGCCGCTGGTGATGCGCCAGCATGGCGTCGACATGTGGGTGATCTCGATGCGGGAGTACAACGAGGACCCTGTCTTCAAGGCGCTGGTTTCGCCGACCACCTTTGCGGCGCGCCGGCGCACCATCTACATTTTCACTGATCGTGGCCCGCAGCTCGGCGTCGAGCGCATCGCCCTGGGAGGCACCTCGCAGGGGGGCCTGTACGAGGCCTACCGGGCCGATCTTCCCACCAGCAGGAACGAGAAGGCCGAGCTCTGGGGCAGCGGGCAGTGGAAGCTGTTCGCCCAGATCGTGCGCGAGAGGGACCCGCGGCGGATCGGGGTGAACGTCTCGAGGGAGCATAACTTCGCCGACGGCCTCACCGCTGGCGAGTGGGAGCAGATGCGCGAGGCGCTGGGCCCCGAGCTCGCTGCCCGTGTGGTGCATGAGCCGCGTCTGGCGATCGACTACTTGGCGCTGCGCGTGCCCAGCATGACGGAGTTTTATCGCCGCTTGCAGCTTCTCGTTCACCAGATCATCTCCGAGGCCTTCTCCAACCAGGTGATCACCCCGGGGGTGACGACCACCGACGACGTCGTCTGGTGGGAGCGGCAACGTGTCAACGACCTCGGCCTGAGCACCTGGTTTCATCCCTCGGTGGAGGTACAGCGGCAGGGGGCAACGGAAGGGGATCTCGGCCCCTCGCCGGTGATCGAGCGCGGCGATCTGCTGCACACCGACTTCGGCATCACCGCCCTGCGGCTCAACACCGACACCCAGCACATGGGCTACGTGCTGCGGGAGGGGGAGAACGACGCGCCCGCAGGCCTCAAGCGCGCTCTGGCCAAGGCCAACCGCCTACAGGAGATTCTCTTCGAGGAGATGAAAGTGGGGATGACCGGCAACGGGGTGCTCGCGGCGGTGCTCGAGAAGATGCGCGCCGAAGGGCTCGACGGCACCATGTACTCGCACCCGATCGGCGATCACGGTCACGGCGCCGGGCCGCTGATCGGGCTCTGGGACCGACAGGACGGCGTGCCCGGCCGCGGCGACGTGCCGGTGCTGGCCAACATGTGGTTTTCCACCGAGATGCAGGTGACCATGCCGGTACCGGAGTGGGACGAGCAGCCGGTGCGCATGATGGTGGAAGAGGAGGCCGAGGTTACCCCAGAGGGCGAGATGCGCTGGATGCTGCGCCGCCAGACCGAGCTACACCTGATCCACTGAGCCGGCCCGGTGAGGCTGCCGCTCGGCAAGGCGCCAAGGACCGGCGCGAGTGGAAGCTGCTGGCGCGCTTTCTTTCAACGCAGGAGCTGCTCGCTGCACGAGATCCATGGCAGACCCATGCCGAGGCCGCCCGCATTTGTTTCGACTGTCGGCGCAAGGGAATCACCATCAGCTCATCGATCGACTGTCTGATCGCTCAGCTTGTCCTGGAAAGCGATGGTGTCTTGCTCCACGAAGACGCCGATTTCGAACGAATCAGCGGCGTCAGACCCCTGCGGACCCTCGCCACCTGAGCGCCCCGCTGCTGACGCGGGCCTGACCGCGCCCGCACGACGTAGCCCGATGAGAAGTGCGGGCTTGTAGAGTGGGAAAAGCACTCATAACGGAACCCGCGAGGTTTTTCTCTCACCCTGCTAGAACGGTTCGACGAGGCGGTAGCGGACGACACGTCACTCCTCGGTCTCTTTGTTCTGCTCCAGCATGTATACGTAGTTTCCTTTCGCAGCATCCCACTGGCGACGGATCGTTCCTGAGAAGAGCATTTCTCCCGCCGACGAGAATACATCTACTGGACGCTGCCCGCCTTCCTCTACGCCGGAATCCCGAGCGTAGGGGAAAACACAAAGATGCCCGTGACCATCGACTCTGAGGTACGAAATCATCGGATGGCGCTCGGGCCAGTCGATGTCGGATCTTTTGACCTGGGGAAAATTCCGATGGATAAACTCCAGCGTCTTTTCTATCTCGTCCTCTTTGTACATCTCCGGAGTGCTGGCTACACGAGCCGCCCATCGCCATTGCCCGGAGGAAGTGAAAGCGAGGACTTGATACTCCTGGGCGCCGGAAAGGTAGACATTGCCGCCTCTGGTAACGGCAAATTCTGCGGCAGGAGATTCAAGCATCACGCTCACGGTTGCGACCCTGTCTCCCGAAGGGAAGGTAACGATGCTCGGTGTCGGCGCCGGGGTTGTCGCATACAGGTGGAGCTCCTCGAGATCCGCAGAGAGTCGCTTGACACTCCTCCTGCGGGGACCTTCCACGGTTCGACTGTCATAGCTGACGACCAGGGAGCCGTCCGGCATGCCTGCGATTTGATTGAATGAACGAGTGAAGTCCACAGATAGATCGCGGACGTGCTGTCCGTTCAACGTCCACGTGGCGATCTTCGCTAGACCAGAATCGGCCACGAGCAAACGCTTCCCAACGACAGTGATCTCATCTGGGCGCTCGAGCTCTCCCGGGCCTTCCCCTTCACGACCCATCGAATGGACAAACTCTCCGCTCTCGTCGAAAACCTGGATTCGATGATTGCCGGCATCGAGAATATAGATGTGCCCTTGTTCATCAACATCGACCGCGCCAGGAGTGTAACTAGTGAAGTAAAAGACGTAGTTTGGATCTTCTTCTCGCTCACCGATCACCAGATCCTCAACCAACTCGATGCGCTCAGTACGCTCCTCCATTGGCACGTCTGGATACTCGACAATCCGCGTACCTTCAGGGACAGAAATCGTCCAGTCGGCGAACTCGAGTCGTTCGCTGAAGCAGGCCACGGCGAGCACCACCGCGACCACTGCCGCCGTCAGGGCGCTACAGGAAGGTTGGCAATTTTTTGCTTGCTCACGTCCGTACATCGTCGGAGGTGGGCTGAGAAGGTTTTCACGGCGTCTTCATTTTCACCACCGTGCCATCCTTCATGACGAAGCTCACCTGCTCGAGGGTCTTGATGTTGTCGAGCGGGTTGTCGTCGACAGCGACGATGTCAGCCACCTTGCCGGCCTCGATGGTGCCGATTTCCTCGTCCAGGTCGAGCACCTCGGCGGCGTTGATGGTGGCGGCCAGGATGGCCTGCATCGGCGTCAGCCCCAGGCGCACCAGCTCGGCAAACTCACGGGGAGCTTGCTGGTGCGGGAAGATGGTATCGGAGCCGAAGGCCACCTTGACGCCGGCGCCAAATGCCCTGCGCATGCGCTCGTCGCGCTCGACCATCAGTTGGCGGCCCTTCTCGACGCTCTCTTTCGGGTAGCCGATCATCGGGCCGACCTCGACGACGTAGTCGAGCACATAGATGGTGGGCACCAGATAGATTCCCCGCTCGAGAAGCAGATTGATGCCTTCCTCGTCGATGAGGATACCGTGCTCGACGGAATCGACGCCGGCGCGAATCGCCGCCTTGATCCCCTCGGTGCCGATGGCGTGGACGGTGATCTTCTTCAGATGGCGATGGGCCTCGTCGACCGCGGCCCGCAGCTCCTCATCGGTGAAGGCTGTGACGTTGGGGTTATCGCCCGCCGACATCACCCCGCCGGTGGCCGCCAGCTTGATCCAATCGGCCCCGTGCTTGATCTCCTCCCGGACCGCGCGGCGAATCTCGTCGGGCCCATCCACCACCCTACCGGGGATGGTGATCTGCAGATCCGGCGCCAGATCGCTGAAATCCCCATGGCCGCCAGTCGTTGACAGCATGTGGGGAGCCAGCAAGATGCGAGGGCCGACGAAGTCGCCTCGATCGATAGCATCCCGCACATCGGAAAGGGCGTAGAAAACGTCGCTCTCGCCTGTACTGCGCACGGTGGTAAAGCCGGTGCGCAGCATCAGCTGGGCATTGCGCAGACCGAGTAAGGCCTTGGCAGCGCTGGAGGCGGTCAGCGAACCCCAGTCGCTCTCGGTATCGAGCAAAAGATGAACGTGGAGATCGATGAGGCCGGGCAGACAGGTGCGGCGCCGGAGGTCGATCGCTTTCACGCCTGTGGGGAGATCGATGTTGCGGCCGACGGCCTCGATCCTACCGTCTCCGATTAGCACCGTGGCGTCTTTGCGTGGGAGCTCGGAGCGGCCATCGATGAGGAGGCCACAGCGCAACGCCACCTTGTTCGCCTCGTCCTGCTGTCTTGTCAAAGCGCTCCCGAGCCCGGACGGGCCGCTTGCTGCGGCCGCCGCCCCCGGGGCTGCTGAGCCATCTCCAGTGGAACCTGCCTCGGCGGACCCGCCATTCGCTCTTGCAGCGGTGGTGCTGGCCAGGCAGAGGCCAAACAAGAGGATGACAGCCTTCCCTAGCAGATGATCGGTACGGCGCACGGTCAAACCTCCTCCCTCAGGCAACCTGCGATCGATTTCATGCCGGAGATGGTGGTTCAACTCGGCTTGGTTCTCAAGGAAGCCGTTGTTCTACTCGAAGGGGTCTCGCCGCAAACGCCGGACCGTCTTGTACAGAAACAGCTCGGCAAGCGATCGACGGCCGCGCCCCGGCAGGCGACGAAGAAAATCGGCCTTGCGACGAACGATGCCGTAGGGGTCATCGCCGGGCCGGTTGTGCTTGCGGTCCTTTTGCCGGGTCCAGAAGATCGACTCGAAGCCGCAGTCACGGGCCAGGCGGGGCAGCGCACGGTTGCCTGCGCCGTAGGGCGGACAAAGGTGAGCCCGCTCGATGCCGAGATGCTGTTGAAGTGCCTGCCGCGAGGCATCCAGATCGGCACGGATGAACCTCTCCGCATCCACCAGCTTGCCGTCGACGAAGAGATGCTTGGCGGCGAACAAGGGTGCCGAAGGCCGTTCCGGCTTACCCTCTGCAGCGAGCACGGCCTCAGGTCCGCAGTCGGGGCCGTAGGGAACGGGGGCATCGTAGGAGCGTCGGTAGCCGGCCAGCCGGAGGGATCGTCCGCTTCTGCCGGAAACGTGGACGGGGTTGTGACGGTGGCCGTGCGAGCCGACCTCGAAGATCCCGCTCTCGGCCAGCATCTGCAGTTCAGACCAGGCGAGCACTTCCCCGCTAGCAGCCGATCTCGCCGCGGCCGGACCGGCCCGTTCAGGCGTGAAGCCGGTGATGGCAAAGATCGTCGCCCGCATGCCGTACTGCTGCAGCAGGGGAAGGGCGACCTCGCGAACGCTGCGCAGGGCGTCGTCGAATGTGAGAGCGACGACAAGAAGGGGCGCCGGCCGGCGGCGATGGAGGATGTCCACGACCTCGCTGGCCAGAACTGTCGCGTAACCGTTGTCGGCGAGGAACCGTAGATCCTTCGTCAACTCCCCGAGCAATGCGTTGTGGTAGGTGAATACCGGGACGGACTGCGCTAGCCCATCAGCAGTCGGAGGTGAGCGCTTTTCCCCGCCTGTCGGCAAGCTGCTTCCTCGGCCCGTGGACATCTCAGGATGGGCTGTGGTGGCCCTCGGCTTCACGAGCTCCATTCTTCTCCCTCTGGCGGCGGGCTTCAAGCGCGGTGCGTCAGCGGCTAGACTGCTCCTCTCGAACCTCACGCACTATCATAGCGATCATCCTTTGCCGCCGGCAGGATGCAGCGATTTCACCCCCTGTCAATCTCATGGCATCTCTGGACGATGTGACCATCGCCGTTATCAATTACGACGGTGGCGATGTGCTGGGCTCGACGCTGCGGGTCATAAAAGAGCGCTACCCGGAAAGCCCGGCCGTCATCCTCGTCGACAACGGATCGCGGGATGGCAGCCCCGAGTGGGTTTGCCGCCACTGCCCCGGCGTCGAAGTGGTGCGGCTGGGAAGCAACGGCACGAAGCCGAGTCGGGCCAGGAACTGGGCGCTGCAAAATGCCGGCACACCGTACGTCCTGCTGCTCGACAACGACGTAACCGTGGAGGCCGGCTGCGTGGAGGCGCTGCTCGAGGTGATCGACGCCCGCGAGACCATCCTGGCCTGTGCACCGCGTCTGGTTACCCTGGAAGATCCCACCGTCATCCACAGTGGTTGCAGTCGGCTTCATTTTCTCTGCGTTTCGGGGGCGAGCGAGCGGGGCGTGAGCGTTGACCGCTCCCCGAAGGACCCGCGGCCGACCCTGCCTGGCGGCAACGCCCTGGTCAATCGTGCCCTGGCCCGGCAGATCGGCTATTTCGATACTGCCTACGATTTCGGCTGGGGTGACGATGCGGAGCTCTACATTCGAGGGCGAGTCGCAGGGCTGGAGTGCGTGCACGTTCCCGCCGCCGTCATCCGCCACCCCATTCCCCCGCATGGAACCCGGCGAGCCGAGGCCCAGGTGCATAACCGCTACCGGGTGCTGTTGAGCATCTATTCCGGTCGTAGCCTGTTGTTGCTGATGCCGATGCTGGTGGCGTTCGAGATCTCGCTGCTGATTCTCGGCCTGGTAACGGGACTCGTAGGAGTTCATACGAGGGCGGCGCTGCGGACCATCAAGAGCCGCAAGGATCTGCTGCGAACGCGCCACAGGATCCAGGCAACGCGAAGGTGCCCGGACTCCGCGATCCTCGAGGGAAGAGGCATCTCCGGCGCCGAGGCCCTGACCCGCAAATCCCCTGTCGCCCTGGTGCTTCGGGTTGTGGATCCCCTCCTTGCCGCCTACTGGTGGACCGTTCGTCGATGGCTATGAGTGCCGGGAAACTCAGACTTGCAGGTATCGACTGATACAGCTAGCTTGGCGTTGCTATCTCACCACCCCTTCCTGAGGAGCGTCTGTCATGCAAGGAACCCCCCGGATCCCCGCTGTCATTCTCTTGGCCACCGCCCTGGCGCTGGCCTCTTTCGGCGCCGGCGCAACGCCCGCCCAGCAGCTCGACGAGGGCCTCTACCAACAGCTCCGCTGGCGCCATATCGGGCCGCCGGGAAACCGTGCCATCGCCGCCATCGGAGAGCCCGGCAACCCCGACATCACCTATGTGGGGGCCGCCAGCGGCGGCATCTGGCGGACCACCAACGGCTTCACCTGGGAGCCGGTCTTCGACGACCAGGACGTCTCCTCGGTGAGCTCGCTGGCGGTGGCGCCGTCGGCCCCCAACCAGGTGTGGGCGGGAACCGGCGAGATCTTCTACATCCGCGCCTTTACCTCCATGGGCAACGGCATCTACAAGTCGACCGACCGCGGCGATAGCTGGCGGCAGATGGGCCTGGAGAAGACCGGCCGTATCGGCCGCATCGTCGTCCATCCAGAGGATCCAGACGTCGTCTACGCCTGTGCCCTGGGAGATGCCTACAACCCGCAGCAGGAGCGTGGCGTCTTCCGCACCAAGGATGGTGGTGCTAGCTGGCAGCGGGTGCTCTTCGTCGACGAGAAGACCGGCTGCTCGGACCTCAACATCGATGCCAACGATCCGGACACCCTGTTCGCCGGCATGTGGCAGGTGCAGATCCGCACCTGGAAGCTCGGCAGCGGCGGCCCGGGCAGCGGCATCTTCGTCACCCATGACGGCGGCGACACCTGGGAGCGGGCCCGAGGCGGGCTGCCAGCGCACCCGGTCGGCAAGACCTCGGTGGACGTGGCGGCCAGCGATTCGAATCGTGTCTATGCCCTCATCGAGGACGTCGACCCCGGCTTTTACCGCTCCGACGACGGCGGCAGGAGCTGGCGCCTGATGCAGCAGGACCACGACATGCTCGAGCGGCCGGGCTACTACACGCGCATCCGCGTTGCCCCCGACGACGAGGACCGCGTCTACTTCGTCTCCGTCCGCTTCACCGTCACCCGCGACGGCGGCTACACGCTCGACAAGAACATTCGTCGCGCCGGTGGCGACAACCACGACATGTGGATCGACCCCTTGCTGCCTCGGCGACTGCTGGTGGCCAACGACGGTGGCCTGTCACAGTCGCTCGACAATGGCCGCAGCTGGAAGCGGGTGAACCTGCCGATCGCGCAGCTCTATCACGTTGCCGTGGACACCCAGGTCCCCTACTACGTCTATGCCAATCGCCAGGACGGTCCCTCTTTCCGGGCCCCGAGCAACACTCGACGAGGCGGTTTTTTCGGCGGCGCTGGCATCACCGAGGGTGACTGGCGCAACTTCGGCGGCTGCGAGAGCGGCCACGGAGTGCCCGACGCGGTGACCAACAAGTACGCCTGGTCGGGCTGCTACGACGGCGGCCTCGAACTGGTCAACTTCGACACCATGCAGGTGCGCGACGTCGAGGTATGGCCGGAGTCGGCCATCGGCTGGCCGCCCTCCGATGTCAAGGAGCGCTGGAACTGGACCTTCCCCATCCACATCTCGCCGCACGACAACAACAAGGTCTACATCGGCAGCCAGCGGGTGCACGTGACCACCAACCACGGCCAGAGCTTCGAGGTCATCAGCCCCGATCTGACCAAGAACGATAAGAGCCATCAGCAGAGCTCGGGCGGCATCACCACCGACAACCTGATGACCTTCGACGGCGGCACCCTCTACGCCATCGCCGAATCCCCGGTTCGGGAGGGTGTTATCTGGACCGGAAGCAACGACGGCACCGTGCAAGTCACCCGCGACGGCGGCGGTAACTGGACCAACGTCACCGCCAACATCCCCGGCATGCCCGAGTGGGCGACGGTCTGGAACATCAAGCCCTCACGCTACGACGCGGCGACCGCCTACATCTCGGTGGACGATCACCTGCAGGGTAACTTCGATCCCTACATCTTCAAGACCCGCGACTACGGCGAAAGCTGGAAGCTGATCAGCGCAGGCATCCCCAAGTCGGTGCTCAGCAACGTCCACAACGTCGAGGAGGACCCGGTGCGCCGGGGCATGCTGTATGCCGGCACTGAAAACGCTGTCTACTTTTCCCTCGACGACGGCGCAAGCTGGCTGCCGCTACAGACCAACCTGCCACATGCGCCCGCCTACTGGCTGGTGGTGCAGGAGCAGTTCAGCGATCTGGTGGTGGCCACCTATGGCCGCGGCATCTGGATCATGGACGACATCACGCCGCTGCGGACCTTGGATTCAGTGGTGGCGGCCGGCCGCGTACACCTGTTCGCGCCGCGCGCCGCCTACCGCTTCCAGAACGTCGTCGGCCGCGCCAGCGCTCCCAACAGCACTCTGAGGGGGCAGAACCCGCCCTACGGTGCCTCGATCAACTACTGGCTGCCGAGCCCGCCCGAGGGCGAGGTGCGCCTCGAGATTCGCGACGGGAACGGTGAGCTGGTGCGCACCCTGCGGGGCTCCAAGCAAGCCGGGCTCAATCGTATCTGGTGGGACCTACGGCACGAAGGCCGCAAGGACCCGGTGCTGCGCACCTCGCCACCCGGCAAGTCCTGGGTGAAGGTGCCGGCGGCGGGGCGCTCGCCGATCACCTGGGGCAGCGGCTTCCGCGCCGGCCCCAAGGCGGTCCCGGGCACCTACACCGTCAAGCTGATCGTCGGCGACGAGGAAGGGAGCCAGCAGCTGACGGTGTTGAAAGATCCCCACTCCGAGGGAACGCTGGCCGACATCCAAGCCCAGGTGGGACTCTCGCTGCGCATGCAGAAGGAGTTCAACGGGCTGGCAACGATGGTCGACAAGCTCGAGTGGATCCGCAAGCAGCTCGAGGATCTCACCCACTCGCTGAAGGGCAGCCCGGCCGCCGCCGCGGTGAGCGCGCGGGCGGAGGAGATGTCGGAGAAGTCGATGGACGTGGAGAACCATCTTCTCGACATTCATTTGACCGGCGGCCGCGAGGACTCTTTCCGCAACTCGATGAGGCTGTACGGCCGCTATATCGAGCTGATGCGGGAGCTCGACGGCACCTCCGACTATCGGCCCACCGACCAGCAGGAACAAGTGGCGGCGCTACTGCAGCAGCGCCTCGAGCAAACGCGCGCCCTGTTCAACCAGCTCATGAAGAGCGACCTAGCCCGGCTGAACGAGTTTCTCCGGCAGCAGAACGTCTCAGTGACCATTCGGTAAGCGTCGCGGCTTCGAGCGCAAGGAACGCCGCCACCGAAAGTCCGGGAGCACCCGGCGGGACCGCACGCGCGTGGCAGAGTGTGGCGCTCGGCTTGATGGGTTGCGGGAACGGTCGCTACCATGGGCCGGTCTGGTCTCCATCGGATCACGGACCGCTTGTCATCCTGCTGCCTGCCTGGCCCACCACAAGATGATTTCTACCAGCCCGCATTTCTCATCGCGCTTCGCGCCCGCAGCAGGAGGGCGATGAGATATGCGGGCTAGCCGTCTGCCGGTTCTCCTGCTGGCGATTCTCTCGCTGCTGCTGCTTGGGTACGCGCTGACGATCCGCGTGCCCGTTCACAAGATCGGTTTCTTCTCTGATGAGTCGACCTACCATTCCATGGCCTACAGCCTCGCCCACGACGGTGACCTCCGCTACCAGAAGCGTGACCTCGAACGCGTCTACGAGCTCGGCTACGGCGGCGGGCCTCCCGGCCTGTTTCTCAAGCGCGAGCCACGGAGCGGCAGGCTCTACTACGGCAAGGCATTCATCTATCCTCTGATCGCAGCCCCCTTCGTGTGGATGCTGCAAGACAACGGCTTTTTCGTCCTCCACGGGCTGCTGCTGGCCGCCATGCTGGCCGCTGGCTATGCCTACCTCTTGCGGGCCACCGCGCCGGCCAACGCGGCGTTCTATACGGTGACCTACCTGTTCGCCACGGTGAGCCTTCTCTACTACTTCTGGATGACGCCGGAGTGGTTCAATCTCTCGGTGCTGTTCTTCGCCACCTTCTTGTGGCTCTACAAGCTCCCACCGCCGACATGGTCGCAGGCGTCGATGAGTCAGGAGCGCGGTTGGTTGAGCCTGGGGTGGACGGATTTCGCCGCGGCGGTGCTCTACGGCGTGGCCGTCTACTCGAAGCCCCCGGCCGTGCTGCTCGCCGGACCGATCGTGTTGTGGACCGTCTGCGAGGGCAGATGGAAGCGGGCAGCTGCCATCGCCCTGCTCATCGCCCTGGTCTGCGCCAGCCTGTTCGGGTTCACCTGGTTGGCCACCGGCGACTGGAACTACCAGGGAGGAGACAGGAAGAGCTTCTACTTCCACTACCCGCTGGAATCGCCGGCCGTCACCTTCGATAGCACCGGCACAGGAATGATCACCGAGCCTGGCAACTTCGACTACTTTCCCTCGCTCTCCGAGTTCTTGCGTAACCTTGTGTACGCCGCGATCGGGCGCAATGGCGGCGTGCTGCTCTACATGTTCCCGGCCGTGATGGCCGTTCTCCTCTTCCTGGCGGCGCCACGTCGGTCATTGCTGAGCCCGCACGGGTTCCTGATTGCCGGCTGGCTCATCGAGGTTCTTGGTTACCTGGTGCTGGTACACGGTAACTGGATCGGCGGCGGCGGCACGGTGGGCAACCGTTACTTCGTCGGCTTCTATTCGGTGCTCTTCTTCGTTATTCCCGGCGGTGCCGGGCTGCTGGGAGCAGCCGTCTCCTGGGTGGTGGCGGCGCTCTTTCTCGCCCAAATTCTGCTGAATCCATTCTATTCCTCGCACTTTCCAGCTACCCACGTGAAGTCCTTTCCCTTCAACCTCTTCCCTTCCGAGCTCACGATCTTTCACGACCTGCCGTTCAACACCAACCCGGACGCTCGGAGGGTGAGCTTGGCTCCTGACGATCCCTTCATGGTCTACTTCCTCGATGACGGCACCTTTCTGAAGGAGGGGGACCTCGGCGGGTTTTGGGTGAAAGGCAAAGCTAGCGCCGAGGTGGTGTTGCGCAGTGAAAGCCGGGTCAAGGCGCT
>JBHHYG010000022.1:0-19508 GCA_046757445.1 Acidobacteriota bacterium | reverse complement strand
GGTTAGCCCCCCGGCGCGGAGTGCGCTAGCGCAGGGCAGGGGATAGGCTGGTGGTCGGCGGCGCCACCCGGCTGTGGCCTATGTCGCCGGGCTGTAGGCACCGCCTGCGAGATGATCGGATCGTCCAGCGATCGGATCATCGGTCATTACCGCTATCAAGCTGAGCCTGGAGAGAAGCCCATGTCCGATCAGGTTGCCGTCTATGGATTCGAGACATCGAACAACTTCAAGGTGCGGGTGGCGCTCGGGTACAAGGACATCCCGTACGCCTTCCACACCATCGATCCCGGCGACCGGGCCGAGCTGCTGCGGCTATCGGGCCAGCCGCTGACGCCGGTGATCGTGCACGGCGACGCCGTGCTCTTCGATTCCGCCGCCATCCTCCGCTATCTGGACGCCAACTTCCTCGACACGCCGCGACTCTTCCCGGCAGACGCGGCCGTCCTCCGCGAGGTCGAGGCATGGGAGTCGTTCGCTCGCCGCGAGCTTCACGAGCCGATCATGATCGTCGTGCGCCAGCGGCTGGCCGGGCGCACCGACGCCGAGGAGATCGAGCGGGCCGGCGCCCTCTTTGCCGAGGTCACCTCGCGCCTCGAGGAGCGGCTCACCGATCGCGACTGGCTGGTCTCCGAGCAGATGACCGCCGCCGATGTTACCGCCGCCGCCGTCGTCTTCCGCGCCCGCGAGGCCGGGGCCTTTCCGTTCCCCGAGGGACGGCCGCGCATGCAGGCATGGATGCACCGGGTCATGGCCTACGACCGGGGATCCGGGTGAGACGAAGGCGCCAAGCGCAACCCAGCGCCGCGGCTACCCTTCGAAGGGTCGCGTACGTCGGGTTGGAGTGGCACGGATCCTCTAGCTGCTGCACGTATTGCTGGCTGACCCCCAGGCGGGTAGCGAGCTCCGCCTGGGAAAGCCCGGCCCTCTTGCGCTGTCGCCGGATCTGCAGGGCCGGGTGCGGGTCGGCTTCAAGGGTCGCAAACGGTTGCCAGCGGTCGAGACCGAGTCGCCGCAATACGGCGACCTCGTCGGCGTCACGGGGCCGCGTTCTCGGAGCGGAAAAGTGCGCGCCCGCAAGCATCTGTCTCGCCGTCTCTTTCCACTGGCGGCTGTGCCGCCGCCACTCTGCGTAGCTCTTCGGAAGACTCATGCACCCGCCGATCCTGGACCGTGGGACCCTGGTGATTGAACCGCTGCGAGACTCTGATGAGCCCGTGAGAGCACCTCCTCGTTCAAATGCGGCTCAGCCGTCGTTTCCAGGAGCCGGCGAATCGCGCTCAAGGCATCGCTCACATCCTCCTCCGTAGCGCGGGCGTGCAGGCGCTCACAGTCGAGACCATCGCCATGGAGTACCAGCAAGAGCGCCGCCGCGGCACCATCGGGGTGCCACTTCCAATATTTCCAGGCCGCCAAGCGGTCGACGATCAGGTCCTCGATCGCAATCACCTCGACTTGGCTTCCCTCGACTTCGATCTTGCTGGAGGCGGCCGGGGCCAGCACACCACTCGGAAACTCCACAACGATCTCCAGCTCCGGTTCGAACCAGACCCTGCCACGACGCTCGAACCCGAGCTCCTGCATGGCAGCCTCGCTGGAGCGGCCGCTGTCGACGACGAAATCCAGATCCTTGGTCGTGTATGCCGCCCGTGTGAAGATCTCTACCGCCGCCCCCCCCACGAGGACGGGGTGCAGACCTCGATGACGAAGCGCGTCGCTGACGACCGCGGCGAGCAGCAGCACTCGCTCGGCATCGTCGTCGTGCAGAGCCGCCCTTCGCAGACGGCCTCGAAGTGAGGATGGAACTGACATGAGGTCGGCCCAAGTGGATGGTTCATCGTAGTAGACAAGCGTACACTTGTACAAGTTATCACTTGTTACATTGGAAAACAAGGTCGCCTTCGTGGTGCGAACCAGGCACGCCGGTCATCGGACTGGGGCTTCGCTGGCCCGTATTTCTCATCGCGCTACATGGCGAGGGTGCCGAGTCACCTGGAAAGCCTTCTGCGAGAGGCGATGTTCCCGGCGATGTGGGTGAGGATCACGCAGGCGGCGCGGGAGATGGACGCCGGCAGCTCCAAGTGATTCTGCGCGAAGAGCGCGCCGGTAACACTAACCCGCATTTCTCACCGGCTCGTGAAGCGAGCGGGCGCCACGGCCGCGAGGGCAAGGCGCGCGCCGTTGAGAAATGCAGGCTAGGAGAGCAGCCGCTCCCTCTTTTCCATCCGCCGCAGGGCGAGAAAGATCAGCAACACGCCGGCGCCGAAAACCGTCAGACGGTTGATGAGGACCCTCTCCGCCCACAGGCTGTCTTCGATGCCGACGGGCAGATCGAAGGGCTTCAAGAAGAGAAAGTAGCTCGTTTCCCTGAGTGCATCGGCGGATAGAAGCACCAGGATGAGAAAGCCGAGACCGAGCATGCCGGCGGTATTGGCGCTGCGGCAGTAGACGGAGAAAAAGAAGGTCAGGTTGGCCACCAGGAACGCCGGTAGGAACGCGTTGAGACCTCCCCAGAGCACGGGGAGCTCGGCAAACAAGAAGTACGAGACGGTGCTCATGATGAGCAGCGTCACCGCCAGTACGACATAGACGGAAACGAGCCGGACAGCCCAGATCAGGTAGTGCGAGCTGGCCGTGCTGAACAGCGTCTCGAGGGTATTGTGGTCACGCTCCTTGGCCAGCAGGTCCATGGTCAAGTAGATAGCCAGAATCGCCCCCGGGATCTCCACCAGTACGAAGAGTGCCTGATCGACGCCGAAACCCTCACCCGGTCGGTAGACGGCGAAGGCGTAAAGGATCCCGTAGTAGGCCAGCACCCCGGCCATGATGAACAGCGGCTTGCGGCGAAAGATAATGCGGCCGCTGAGGTGGAATAGCGCCCAGGTGCTCACCGCGAGCTGCCGCCAGGTCAGCATCGGCCCTCTCTCATGCACTCCTCCGATGCGCCTCGAGCAGGTAGATATAGGCGTCCTCGAGCGTCGGCTCCACCGGCTGGGCGCCGAGCCCCTCCACCGGCTCCTCCGACAGAAAGCGGGCCCGGACGCCGGCCGGTGTGCGCAAGTGGCTGATCAGCTTCCGCTGTCGCTCGACACCATCGAACGAAGCCTCCGGCACCACCACCTCCCAGACCTTGCCGGCGGCCAGACCGCGCATCTCCCGTGGCGTGCCGACATAGAGAATGCGCCCGTCGTTAAGCACCGCCACTCGGTTACAGCTTCCGGCGACGTCCTCGACGATGTGGGTGGAGAAGATAACGATACGGTCTTGGCTCAACCGCGCCAGCAGGTTGCGGAAGCGGATGCGCTCGATGGGGTCGAGGCCGGCAGTAGGCTCGTCGACGACCATGATCTGGGGCATGTGCAGCAGAGTCTGGGCGATGCCGATGCGTTGCCGCATGCCGCCCGAATAGGAGCCGATCCGATCGTCCATGCGGTCGCTGAGGTGGACCTGCGCGAGACATGACAGCACTCGCTGCCGCCGCTCGGTGCGCTCGCGGAAGCCCTCGAGCAGTGCACGATATTCGAGGTATTCGTAGCCGCTCATCTGCTCGTAGAGGCCGAAGTGCTGGGGCAGATAGCCGATCCGCCCTTGCAGGTCATCGATCTCTCGCAGGCTCACGCCATCGATGGAGACCGAGCCGAAGGTGGGCTCGAGCAACTGGCAGACGATGCGCATCATGGTAGTCTTGCCGGCGCCGTTGGGCCCCAGCAACCCGAACATGCCACGGCCAATCTCGAGGTTGACGCCGGCCAGGGCCCTGAACTGGCGTTTCGGGACGCCGACGAGCGGCACCGCCGCCGCGCCTCGGTAAAGGCGCCGTCGCAACCAGGCCAGACGCCCCTGAAGGGTCTCGGGGTCGATCCTCCCGCAGGCCACTCGACGGGCCAGAAAGCGAACCAGGCGGACGCCCAGGAAGACGGCGGCCGTGGCAGCAGTCACCGACGCCAATCCGAGCCGCCGCTGAAGATAGGCGAGAACGAGCACCAGCAAGCCGTAGCGAGCGGATCCCCGGGCCAGGCCGGCAGCCCTCTGAGCCGGGCCGGCCGCACCTTGCGCCTGGCCGACCACACCCGACCCTACCAGCATCAGAAGGGCGCGCGCCAGATGGGCCAGAAAGCCCCAGGTCGCCGCGGTGAGCAGAAAAACCCAGACGGGATCCCCCACGTAGGTGTGAAGGTAGCCGAGCAGCGCCAGCACGGGCAGCTTCCAGACCAGCCCTTCCCTGATGGCGCTGCGGTCGACCGGATCCCGACCGGCGGCCACAAGGTGCCGGGCACGACGCTCGAATCGGCCCCACTCGCGGCGCAAGCGCCCGGGAGCGCCGTAGATCTTGGTAAGGGTGTGGAGCCGGATGGTGCGGATCGTCGCCGGCGCCTGCCGCGCCGCCCGCCGCGCCCGATGCAGCCGCATCGCCGCCCAGATGATGCCGAGGAAGGCGAACCAGGCGGGTAGTGCCAACATCGCCGTCCAGAAGATGCTTTCGTAGCGCAGGTAGACCGCGTAGCCGGTGCCGGTCGCGGCCAGCGAAGCCAGCGTCACGCCGACGGCTCCGATGCGGCGCAGCCACTCGCGCACCTGATCGATGCCCAGATAAGCGACGGGTACGAAGACCAAGGTCGAGACCATCGACACGGCCAGCCCGCCGAGCACGGTGATGGCGAAGGGAGGCCAGATCTCGTAGTCACCGCCGAACTCCAGGGCCAGGGGAAAGACGCCGAGCAGCGTCGTCGCCGAGGTCATGAGGATGGGCCGTACCCTCGAGCGCCCGGCTGTGAGCACGGCTCGCTGGCGCCGGAAGCCGTGCCGTGACCGCAAGGTGTTGATGGCATCGATGAGGATGATGCCGTTGTTGACGGCGATGCCGATCAACACCACGAAGCCGAGCAGCGCCATCGGCCCCGCCTGCGAGGTAAGGCCGGTCCCCGACAGGATCAGGGCCCAGCACGAGCCGATGACGGCCGTCGGCAGGGTACAGAAGATGACGATGGGCGAGGCGAACGACTCGAACAGCGACCCCAGGATCATGTACACCAGGACGGCGGCGATGCCCATCATCCAGTAGTAGACGGTGTCGACCTCCGATTCGTCGATCTCCACGCTGTAGCCTCGCGGCAGCATCATGTCCTGGACCACGGTGCGCGCCAGGCGACGGCCGGCGTCGAGCCGCGGCTGGGAGTCGAGCACCTCGGGGACGAACCGATACGACACCAGCACCCGGCGTGACTGATCGGTGCGCAGGATGCTGTTGCGCCCCTCGTCGGTGCGCACCCGCGCCACCTGCTCCATGGGCATGAGCGCGCCCGAGGGCGTCAACACCGGAAGCTGGCGCAGATCGGCCACGACGGCGACGGCGCCTTCCGAGTCCTCTTTGAAGCGGACCTCGATGGGCGTTTCCGTGCCATCGGCTTCCAGAAAGGCAGTGCGGCTCTGGAAGCCCAGCGGGCTCGATTGTTCGACGGCCCTCAGCACGGTGTTCACTTGTACGCCGCGATCGAACATCGCCGTGGGGTCGGGGATGATCTGGACCTCCGGGGCGCTGCGGACTAGGTCAACGCCGACGCTGTTCTCGTCGATCTCCTCTAGCTCCTCCAGCCGATAGGAGAGATCGTCGGCGATCATCTGCAGCGTCGCGAAGTCGTGGCCGCGGATCACCGCGACGTCGGCGAGAGAACCCTGCTCGAGGTTGAAGCCGCCCGAGCCGCGACGGCGACCGATGCGGCTGCCAGCCCGGCTGCCCCCGGTCCCTGCGGGCGGGTCGAAGCCGATGACCGCGCCCTCGATCTCGTCGGTCTTTGCCTCGAGCTGTTCTTTGAGCCCCTCGACCGGCAGGCGGTCGGGTTGCTCGCTATAGTCGATCAGCATCACGGTGACGCTGCCCTGTCCCTCGCGCACGCTCGAGGTGAAGCGCTCGACGCCGTCGAGCTCACCGACGGCCTCTTCGACCTTGCCGACCACCTCGTCGGTGGCATCGAGGGTCGAGCCCTCCGGAAGCTCGACGTAGACGGTGAAGCGACTCTCCTCCTCGACCGCCTGCTGCTGCAACATGAAGAAAAAAGAAACCAGCAAGGTCACCACCAGCACGACACCGACGGTCACCGAGATGGGCGCGCGGTGCCGAAGGCCAGCCTTGAGCACCACCGTGTACATATCCAGCAGGTGACCGGTGCCGAGGGGACGCAGAGAGATTCGCGATAGAGTCCGGGCGGCGAGCATCGGCACCAGCGTCAGGGCCACCAGCAGCGAGGACAGCAGCGGGAAGGTGATGGCCAGGGCGAGCTCCCGGAGGATGTCCTGGAAGTCGCTCTGCACGAAGACCACCGGTAGGAAGACCGCCACCGTGGTCGCCGTCGAGGCAACGATGGCACGGCTCACCTCGACGGTGCCGTCGCGCGCCGCCAAGGCCGCTGGCTTGCCGCGCTCAAAGTGCTTGAAGATGCTCTCCATCACCACGATGCCGTTATCGGCCAACATTCCCATCGACAGCGCCAGGCCGCACAGCGACAGCACGTTGAGCGACAGGTCCCAGGCGTACATCAAGTTGAAGGTCATCAGCAGCGACGCCGGAATGGCGAGAAGCAGCACGACAACGAAGCGCAGGTTGCGCAGTAACAGGAAGAGCACGATCAGCCCGAGCGCTACACCCACCGCCGCCGCCTCTTTCAAGGTGCCCAGAGCCTCGTTCATGAGCTCGGCCTGGTTGCTGGTGATGAGCAGCTTCACACCCGCCGGCGCCAGCTCGCGGTTGAGGCGCGTCACCGCGGCTTCGAGATGCGCGGCCACGGAAATCAGGTTGGCCTCGTTTTCCTTCTGCACGCGGATGCTCACCGCCGGCAGACCGTCAACCCGGCTCAGGTCAGTGCGCTTCTGTACGCCGTAGTCGACGCTCGCGACGTCGGAAAGGCGCAGGGGAACTTGCGGCCGCAGGTAGACCTCACGGATCCGAACCAGGTCGGAAAATTGTCCTTGCACGCTTACCGGGAACACCTGATTGCCGTCAAAAACCCGCCCGAGGGTGGTGCGCGGGACGTTGACGCTGTTGATAGCGGTGCTGACCTCGTTCATCGACAGCCGATGCGCCGCCAGAAGCTCAGGGTCGACGATAACCTCCACGGCGCGCTGCTGGCCGCCGAGGGGTACTGCGCCGACGACACCATCGATGGCCTCGAGCTCCGGCCGGATCTTCTGCTCGGTAAAGTCCCGCAGCCAATTCAGATCCCCTTCGCCCAGCACCTGCAATTCCATGACGGCACTGGTCAGCGCCGAGGTGTCGAAGCGCTGCACGTTGATGGTTGTCTGCTCCGGTAGGCTCGGCTGCAGGCGACCCATATGGCGCTGCACCTGCAGCAGGGCGAACTTCATGCCGGTGCGCGGGGCGTAGGAGACGCGGACGATGCCGCGGCTGAGGGTGGCCGACGACTCGATCTGCGCCACGCCCTCGAGCTTGCCGATCTCTTCCTCGATCGGCATGAGCAGGTCGCGCTCCACCTGCTCCGGCGACGCCGCGCGCTGGGTCACCACCACAAAGATCTCCGGGTAGACCGGCTCGGGCAACAGCTCGACACGGAGGCGGTAGAGGGAAACAAGGCCAAGCAGTCCGCAGCCGACGAAGAACATCGCCGTGGTGACAGGCCGCCGGATGGCTAGGGCGGAGAGGCTCATGGCAGGTCTTCCGGTCGGTGCCCGCGCCCTCCCCGCAAGCGCTCGATCAGCTCATAGGCCACCGGGATGACCACCAGCGTCATCAGCGTCGAGGTCACGAGGCCGCCGATCACGGCGACGGCCATGGGGGTTCGCAGCTCGGCTCCCTCGCCGAGGCCGACCGCCATGGGCAAGAGTGCCAGGATGGTGGTGGCGCTGGTCATGAGGATGGGCCGCAGCCGGTCCTGTGTGGCCTGCAACACCGCTTCGCGCAGGCTCGGCGCCTGAGCTCGTAGTTGGTTGATTCGGTCGACGAGAACGATGGCGTCGTTCACGGCGATGCCGCCGAGCATGATGATGCCGATATAGGCCATGACGCTGAGCGGCTCACCCAGCACCCAGAAGGAGAGCACCACGCCGACGCCGGCCAGGGGCACCGTGAGCATGACCGTAAAGGGATGGAGGAGCGACTCGAACAGCGACGCCATCACCATGTAGACGAGGATCACCGACAGGCCGAGCGCGAAGCCGAGGCTACCGAAGGACTCGGCGCGCTCCTTCTCCTGGCCGCCGATGTCGATGCGGTAGCCGCTCGGCAAGCCCATCTGCGACACCAGGCCGTCGATCTGGCTCATCGCCTGGCTCAGCACGGCCCCCTCGACCAGGTAGCCGGTGATGCGGCCGATGCGCCGCTGTCCCTCGCGCAGAATCTCCCGGGGGCCCTCGACGATATGGGGGTCGGCGATATCATCTAGCGTCAGCACGGCACCATCAGCGCCGTCAATCCTGATCTCCGGCAGCTCGCCAAGGTCGACATCCTCGAAGCCCACACGGATGGTGCGCGAGCGTTGGTCCTTCGACAGTTCGCCGGCGACCTCGCCCGACAAGCGGCGCTCCAGCACCTGGATGAGCGACTGGGGCGTGAGCCCGAAGGCGGCGGCAACGTTCTCGCGGAGAGCCAGATCGACTTCCGGCCGGCCGCCCTGGAAGCTCGTCCGCACGTTGTAGATCGTGGGCAGCGCCTCTACTTGCCCCGCCAGCCCCACCGTCAATCGCCGCAGGGTATCAAGATCGTCGCCGACGACCTCGAGCTGAACGGGAGCCGCCTGCCCGCCGATGACACCCTCGAGGGCCGTCTCGTGGAGCTGGTATTTCACATCGAGCTGGGGGATGCGGGAGAGCTCACCGTCAATGGCCTCCACTAGCTCGCCGAGCCCACGCCGCCGGGCCGGCCGCAGCACCACCGACAGCGAGGCCCGGTTCGGCCCGGTCGGCTCGCCGACGTTCGACACCCGCGCCGGGTCGATGCCCGAGCGTACGTAGACCGTGTCGACATCGGCGCCGCTGATCCGGCGGATGAGCTCGCCGGCCCGGTCGGCCACACGGTCGGTCATCTGGAGTCGCGTGCCCTCGGGCAAGGCGAGGTCGACGTTCAGCAATCCCTGGTCCTGGCGTGGAATGAACTCGGCCTGGATCGAGCGGGCCAGGTGCGCGCTCACCGCCAGCACCGCAACCAACAGCACCAGGACCAGACCCTTGTGACTCAGCGTCCAGGCGAGGGCAGCACGGAACCGGGGCCGTTGCACGGGGCTTGTTGCTTGCCAGCGGCGTCGCAGAACGCGAGAGGTGAGCATCGGTACCGTGGTCATCGCCACCACCAAGGACGACAGGAGCGAGAAGGCTACCGTCCAGGCTTGCTCCTTGAAGAGCTCGCCGACCAGCCCGTGTACGTAAACGATCGGCAAAAACACCGAGACCGTCGTCAAGGTGGAAGCCAGAATGGCCACGCCGACTTCCGAGGCTCCCTGCGCCGACGCCGTGCGCGCGTCAGCACCCAGCTCCATGTGGCGGTAGATGTTCTCGATGACGATGATGGCGTTGTCGACGAGCATGCCGGCGCCCAGGGCCAGGCCGCCGAGCGTCATGACGTTGAGGGACAGCCCCTGGAAGTACATGAGGGTAAAGGTGGCCAGCACGGAGACCGGGATGGCGAGGCCGATGACCAGCGTCACGGTGACGTTGCGCAAGAACAACAGCAGCACGCCGACAGCCAGCAGGGCACCGTACAGAGCTGTCTCTTCCACCTCCTGCACCGCCTGCTCGATGAAACGCGCCTGGTTCTCGACGACGGTGAAGCGCAGATCGGGGAGATCGAGTGCGACCTCGTCGAGCGCCTCGCGCAGCAGCCTGACCACCGCTACCGTACTGGCGTCCGCTTCCTTATAGACGGCCAGGCCGAGGCACTCGACGCCGTTCAGGCGCACGATCGTCTGGCGCTCTTGGTAGGCCAGCTCGACGCGGCCGACGTCACCGACGTGAACCGGCACCCGTGGCGCATCGGGGTCCGGCAGCCCGCTGGCGTTCGTGCCTTGACGCGCGCCGACGATCAGCGACTCGACATCGCTGATCTCCCGCAAACGGCCCAGCCCCTTGACCTGATATGACTGGTCACCCTCTTCCAGCGTACCCCCGGAGACGTCCTGGTTGGCGGATTGGATCCGCTGCACGATCGTCTCGGCGGTGAGGCCGAAAGCATCGAGCAAGTAGGAGTCGAGGGTGACGCGGATCTCTTTCTCGGCGTCGCCCTCGATCTCGGCCGAGGCCAACCCGTCGAGAGCTTCGAGCCTGGGCTTGACGAGCATTTCCACCGTCCCCAGCAGCTCGTCGAGATCGCCATCGCCCATCCCCGACACTGCGATGCGCGCCACCGGCAGCGCCTGGGGGTCCTCCTGGGTGACGTCGAGAGTCTGGATCTCGTCGTCGGTGGCGTATAAGCCCATCCTCTTTTGGATGTCGAGCAACGCCAAGTCCATGTCGGTATCCCAGGCGAACTCCGCCACCACCACCGACTGGCCGGAGCGGGTCACCGAGTAGGCCCGGTCGACGCCGCTGACCGTGTTGATGTCGCGCTCGAGCCGCCGCGTGTAGCGCTCTTCCATCTCCTGCGGCGACTTGCCGGGAACCTGCAGGTCTACGGTGATCACCGGTGTCTGGACGTTGGGCAGCAGATCGGTACCCAGCCCGCCGAAGGAGATCCACCCCAGCAGCAAAACGGCCAGGGTCGCCATAGCGATGCTGACGGGGTAGCGGGTCGAGAACTCGGACAACCTCATGGCTCAGGTAACCAGAAGCCTTTCAGTCGCGCGGACCAACCGGGCCGCTCTCCCCGGTGACGCGTACTTGGGTGCGGGAGCGTAGGGTCTCGTAGTTGCTGGTGATCAGCCGCTCGCCCTCGGCCAGCCCGCTGACGATCTCCACGTTGGTATCGTCCTCGATTCCGGTTTCGATAGGGCGCATCTGGGCCCTGCCTTCCTCCTCGACGAAGACCACCTTCTGGTTCTGTCGCGTGATCACCAGCTGCCGGGGGATCACCACGATGTCCCGCCGTGCCTCGGTGACCACCTCCGCCTTGACGAACATCCCCGGCCGCAACCGGCGCTCGGGGTTGTCCACCGCTGCCTCCACACGAAACGTACGGGTGGTTGGATCGAGGGTCGGATCGAGCACGCTGATGCGTCCTTCAAAGACCTTGTCGGGGAAAGCGTAGTTGGTGATGCGAACCTGCTGGCCGAGATCGACTGATTGCATCTGGGAGTTGGGGATCTGCAGATCGACAAGCACCCGGCTATAGTCGACGACCTTTCCGATCACCGTCCCCGGAGCGACCAGCGTTGACTCGGTGGTATCCGTGAGGCCGGTGAGAAAGCCGGAGATCGGAGCGATGATCTTGGTCTTCTCCAGTTGTAGGAGCGCGTTCTGGTAATCGGACTCGGCGTCGGCCAGCGACTTGCGCGACGCATCGACATCCGACTCCAGGCCGAGGCCCTCTTCAAACAGGGCCTGCTTGTCCTCGAGGTTCTTTTTGGCGTTGAGCACCGCCAGCCGGTGGGATTCCAGCCGCACGCCGACAACCCACTCCTCGCTCTCCAGGTGAGCAACGAGTTGCCCGGCGGCAACGAAAGTGCCCTCGACCGGCTTGTCACCTCCATCGTTTTCGGCGAAGTAGAGCTCTCCTTTCACTTCGGCAACAAGGTCGGCCGCCTTCAGGGCCCGGAGGGTCCCGGTGGTGGTGAGCAACGACTCGATGGTGCCCCGCTTCACCGGCTGCACCGTCACCGGCACTACGAGGTCGACGACGCGTTCCTGCACAGGGGGGCTGCAGCCTCCCATGGCGGCCAACGAAAAAACCAATGCCGCGACCGAATACATTTGCCCCACGCGCATCTCCTTGTCTCGAAGATAAGTCTTACAATGCCACGGTGCCCCAGAATCAAGCATGCGGGCCAACGATTACAAAACTTTACACATGGTTAACGGACAACGGACGTTGCCCCGCGCCAAAATGTGAAAATACCCTTTCAATCCGCTCGGAGAACGATGCAGATCCATATCTCGGCGATCACCAAGCGCTACCCGAAAGGGGAGCGACTGGCCCTCGACGACCTGTGCCTCGAGATCAGCCACGGGACCTTTGGCCTGCTCGGGCCCAACGGTGCCGGCAAGACAACCTTGATCAAAATCCTCTCCACCCTGATAGAAGCCACCGCCGGCCAGGTTACGATCGACGGCTGCGACATCGTCGCCGACCGCGCCGAGGTCCGCCGCCGGCTCGGCTACCTGCCACAGGAGTTCGGTGCCTATCCGCAGCTTTCGGCCTGGGAGTTCCTCGACTACATGGCACGCCTGGGCGGCATCCATCCCGGCAAGGCGCGCAAGGAGCGCATCGGTGCGGCCCTCGAGGAGGTCGGCCTGTACGGGGCCCGTCGCCAGCGAACCGGCACCTTCTCGGGCGGCATGATTCGGCGGCTCGGCATCGCCCAGGCCATTTTGACACAACCCGATTTCCTCATCGTCGATGAGCCGACGGTAGGACTCGACCCGGAGGAGCGCATCCGCTTCCGCGGCATTCTCGGCCGGCTCGGCAGAGATCGAGCCATCCTCATCTCGACCCATATTGTCGGCGACATCTCGAGCACCTGTGAGGATCTCGCCGTACTCGATGGAGGACGGCTGCTCTTCCACGGCCGTCCGGAAGAGCTGGTACAACGGGCGGAAAACAAGACCTGGCGCATGAGCGTCGATGATGCTGGCTTCGAAGAGGTCTCGAACGCCTACGAGGTCGTCACAGTCGCACCGGAAGGCGACCGTCTGTCGCTCCGCGTGGTCGGCGACGGCCGGCCGCCGAGGGCAGAGCCCATAGCGCCGAATCTCGAAGACGCCTACGTCTACTTCATGGCCGCAGCCACGAAGAGGTCGGGCGGCGCCGGCCCGGGCGCTGGCGGCATCCCTGGGATTGGGGCAAGCGGCGATGTGCCGACAGCGGCCGGCATCGAGAGGAGCCCATGACCACACTCCGGAACATCCTCGGCGTGGCCCGCTACGAACGCACCATGCTCCTGCGCACCACCCGCTTCCGGGTGCTCGGGGCAATCGGTGTGGCCATCCCGGTGTGGCTCGGCATCGTCATGGCGGTGGCCGAGGCCCGGGGGTTCGAGCAGGGTGCGGCTTTCGGGCTCAGCGCCTTCATTCCCTTCTACGTGTACAGCTATCTGCAAACCGTGGTGATCGCCTTCGTGGCCGGCAACTTCCGAGCCGCCGACGAGCGCGCCCAGGTCGACGAGGTGATCGCCGCCAAGCCCTTGTCGACGGCCGAGCTGGTAATCGGCAAGTACGTGGGCGTGATCGAGGGGCTGTGTGGCCTGAGCCTGGCGGTCATGTTCCTGACCATGGCCATCCAGGCCGCCAAGCTCAGCATCGTCGGCACTCCCTTCAGCGTTACACCCTATCTGGCCTACCTGTTGTTGATGACCCTGCCGGCGCTCATCTACATGTCGGCCTTCACGTTTTTCCTCGGCAGCGCGCTGCGCCATCGAACGGCGGGTGCCTTGCTGTCGATCGCGTACGCCATCAGCGTGCTCTTCTTCCTCGGCAGCCGCTACGGGGGCATCTTCGATTTCGGCGCCTTTTTCGCGCCGCTGCTCTACTCCGACATGATGGGGCTGGGCGATATCTCCCGGCTCATCGAGCTGCGCTTCTTCTACCTGGCGCTGGCAGGCTTTCTGCTGGGGCTGTCCATCGTCCGCTACCCGCGTCTGCGCCAGGCCGGAGCCTGGGCTCACCTCGGATCCGGGGTAGCGTTGGTAGGAATCGCCGCGGCCATGGGGCTGTACGGCCACATGGCCCGACAGGACGCATCACGGCAGGCCTATCGAGACGAGCTACTTGCCATCCAGGAGCGCCACGCTGATCTGCCCGCACCCGAGACGGTCCACTACGACATGGAGGTCGAGCTGATGCGCGACGGGGTGCCGCTGCAGGCGCGCACGAAGATGCGGCTACGGAACCCCAACAACGGTCCGCTCGACACCCTCCTCTTCACCCTCAACCCGGGACTGTTGCTGCAATCGGTTCACGACGCCGACGGTCGAGAGCTTGCATGGGAGCGCCAGGGCTCCGTCGTCCGTATCAGCATGCCCACGCCCTTGGCGGCCGGTGAAGAGACCGTCGTCACCCTTTCCTACGCGGGCGACGTCGACCCGGAGGGGTTCGACCTGCTGCGCACCGAGGCGCGCCTCCGCAAGAGCGCTGGGCCGCTGCGCAAGGGCGAATTGACCGCCTGGATCCGGCCGGAATCGGTTTTCCTACCGCCACGCAGCCGCTGGTATCCGGCGGCAGGAGTAGACTACGGACACCAGGATGGCAAGGCATCGTCGTTCGTGACCGCGCGCATCACGGTGACAACCCCCGCGGGCATGGAGGTCATCACCCAGGGACGGCCCCTCGAGACCGACGCGCAGGGGGGCCGGGTGCGGCGGCTATGGGAGGTGGCGCGGCCGGTACCGGTTTTTTCCCTCAACGCCGGTATCTACGAGGTCTACGAGGCGAACGTCGGCAAACTGGATGTCGCTCTCTACCTCCACCCGGCACATCGAGGCCAGGCCCTGTTCTTCGAGGATGCAACGGAGGAGGTCATCGGCTTGACGCGGCAGCTCCTCGCGGCCATGGAACGGGAGACTGGACTACCTTACCCCTACCCGCGGCTGTCGATCGTCGAGGTGCCGTTCCTCATACAGTGGTACTACGAGGGATGGGAGGAGCATGGCGGCCTGACGCAGCCAGGTGTCCTGATGGTCGAAGAGGACATCTTGCTGGCGCAGAGCTTCAGCCGCAACTTCTCGCGCCTCATGCTGCGGACGCAGGGGAATCAGGAGCCGGCCCGCATCAAGCGCGATCTGCTGGCCAGAGCCGTATTCGCCGTCTTCTTGAGCCCGGAGGGTAGCCATGCCGGGCTCTTTCGCAGCCCGCTGGTGCAGCTCTGGTCGTTCGATCGCGGCTTCGTGGGAGCGCAGGCGGCGCTGCTCGCCCGCGGCATGCCGATCTACCTGCAGGAGGACGTCGCCGGTGAGCTGCGAAGATCACTCTTCCAGCGCGGCAGGGGGCGCGGCGGCGGCGGCCGCTTCGCCGCCGCCCGGAGGAGGGCACACCCGGCCAGGGGCGGCGGCTTCGATAGCCCGAGCAGCCGCGGCGCCGGCGCCGCCGCGGCCCTGGCAGGCGGGTCGAGGCGAGCAATCGGCAGCGGCGCCTCATGGGACGAGATGCTCGAGCAGATGCAGCAACGGCCACTGGCGGAGCTCGACCCCGAGGACGATCCCGAGATCTACCGCTCGATTCTCGATGCCAAGGGGTTGACCCTCTTTCGCATGGCCAAGGCCGTTGTCGGGTCGGACGAGTTCGTCGACACGCTCGAGAGCTTCGGTGAGGCATCACGCTACCAGGACGTCTCCTTCGACGAGTTCGAGAAGGCCATCGCACCGGAAGGAGGAGAGTCGAGTGAAGGCACCGATGTCGAGCGGCTGATTCACGACTGGCTATACGGAACCTACGTGCCCGGCTATACGCTCACCCGGGCCACAGCGCGGAAGGTCGACAACGGCTGGGGTGCCGTCGTCTATCAGGTCATCGTTCGCATCCGCAACGGCGAGGCCGGCCGCGGCTTCGTGCAAGTGCAGGTTTCCGGTCGACGCGATGAGGCCGTCAAGAACGTCCAGATCGACGGGGGCCAGGAGGTCGAGGTGGCGCTGACCATCCGCGACCGCCCCTTCCGGGTTGCGGTGGAGCCCTTCCTGGCCAAGAACCGGCGACCCTTGATCGCGCCTCTCCGCATTCCCGAGGAGGTCGACGCGGGACCGGCCGAGTCGTACGTTCGCCTGGTCACCGCGGAGGCGACTTTCACCGAGATCGTCATCGACAACGAGGACGACGGCTTCTCGATGCCCGTCCGCCGGGTGCAGCGATACCTGCGGCCGGGCCTGCAAGGTGACAACTGGCAGGTGCGATCGCACCCTTTCGCCTTCGGTCGCTACGAGACCAACTTCCGCTGGAAGTCGCCGGGCGACGGGGCACAGCCGGCCGCCTGGGCGGTGAAACTGCCCTACGAGGGCGACTACGACGTCGCCTACTACTTCCTGCCCTCCAGCCTCTACGGTCGCATCGGCCTGCGCGGACTCGCGAGCTCTTTCGGGATCACCGTCGCTCACGGCGGCCAGACCGACGAGCTGACGTTGACGACCGCCCAGCTCGAGGCCGGCTGGAACCTCATCGGGCGGTTTCACTTCGAAGCCGACGAGGAGGCCCGCGTCGAGCTTTCGGACCGGGCCGACGGGCGACTCTACGCCGACGCCGTGCGCTGGCGCTACGTCGACCCCGACAACCCCGACGCCGCCTACGAGGAGGGCATTGCCCCCTGGGATCTTTTCAGCCGCCGCAAGGCCGGGGCATTCCGGGGCCGGGGAGGTCAGGCAGGCTTCGACCGCGACGCACGACGGCAGCGCTAGCCCGCATTTCTCATCGGGCTACGTTGCGAGGGCGTGGTCAGGGCTGCGTCGGTGGCTTCGCGGCCTCAGGGGCCTCATCCATCGTCTTCCTGTTTCTGCGCCCAAGCCATGAGACGGATGACTGCCGCCGCCACGAAAAGCACAACGGGGATAGCAAAAACGACGAAGGCAAACAGAAACAACAAGCTGTAGATACCCATGCTGAAGATCCCCGATCTCGTCGCCATCAACGTCGTTCGCCCGGAGATGGCGACGAGGTGAATCGCACTGCCGGAATCGTCAATGGCCTCGCAGACCTGCCCTTCGCGGGGCCCCTACCGACCTCCTTCCCGGGAATCGGCGCTGCCGGCCGGCCCGTGGTCCCAGTCCTGGGCGCTGGATATGTTCGGCATACCCCAGTCGGCGCCGTTCCAGCCGTTGAACCCCTCTATGCGGAAGGCCCAGAAGCCGCTGGTGGAGTCGGACACCACGATGAGGCCGTCGGCGTTGCGAACGTCGACGCCGAAGGCGCCGTTGAAGACCGGAGTGAAGTCAGTGTTCATCGGCCCGATGTAGGTGTCGTAATAGGCGACGGTAACCGGGTTCTTGGGATCCATGAGGCTGAAGACCTGCAGGCCGTCGACGTAGCCGGAGACGAAGACATAGGGCCAGCGCACCTCGTGGTTGTGCACCAGGTGTCGCCAGTCGGCGGTCCACGCCGAGATCGGCCGGCGGATGTTCTTGACCTCACCGTCGAGCGCCGGCTTCAGGTCGAAGATGCGCAGCGGCGCATACTGGTATTCGGTCTCGGCAACGGCGTAGCGGCCGTCGGGCGAGGGCGTGAAGGTGTGCCCCCAGGCAACGCCGGAGATGCCGGTCAGGCTCACCAGCAGCTGCGGGTTCTCGAGGTCGGTGATGTCATAGACGTAGTAGCCACCAGTCCCGCCGCCGTAAAACCGATCGGTTTCGGAGTCGGCGTGGAAGCCGGCGTACATATCGTGGTAGCCGCGCAGAGGTCCTGTGCTCTGGCTTGAGGCCACCGGCACCTTGGCCACCAGCGCCTCCTCGCCGTGCTCACCGCCCTTACCCTCGACCAGGTAGCCCAAATCGTAGACATACGCGTAGGGGCCGCGCACGGTGGTGAACAACAGCACGCGGCCGTTCGAGTGCTTGTAGACGAAGATGTTGTGGAAGCCGCCTGGGTACTCCGGCGCCCGGATACGCCCCACCTCTTTCACCTTCGCCGCATCGGGCAGGCCGGTTACGTCGAGCACCACCGCTCCCAGGTCGACGTCGGGACCGCCCTCGCGGAACTGCAGCGACTGCACCACGTAGTAGCGCCCCTGCCATTTGAAGTTCTTCACATCCATGCCGCCCGGGGCCAGGTGCAGGTCCTGGTTCTCGATCCTCCACCGGTAGATGACACGGGGGCTGGCGGGCTCGTGCAGGTCGATGATGTCCATCCCCTTTTCGCCCTCGAACAGGCCGATGCGGCCGACGTAGGCGTAAGGGCGCGACAGCTCCTGCTCGATGTCGAGGTCGGCGACGCTGAGCCGCGGCCCGAGCGGCAGATGCGCCACCACCTCGATGTTGTCGCTTCCCCGCTCGAGAGGTGTCCACTGCTGCGTCGGCCCGTTGGCAACTTCACGAAGCCGGGCGCCGGCGCGCGCGCTGGCCGAGGTCACCGTGGAGCTGGTGAACGCCGCGGCGCCGACAGCGACAACCAGACCGATGCGGACCAGAGCCCTGCGGCGAACAGCCTGTGTGCTGCTTGTCATCCGTATCTCATCCATGGTGGTTCCTCGATTCGAACGACGCCCGCCCGTTGACCTGCCGGCCGTTGCCGGCACGGACCCTGCGCTTGGGGAAGTGGCTTTTTCAGCTCACGGAGCGACAGCCACGTGCGCGCTTCAGTCTATCTGCTGCCGATGACTCGGCCAACGACGAGCCGTCATCCAGCTTGCGGCGAGGCCAGCGCCGGCAGGGCGAGGATCCTACATCCTGCACCGTCCCCCCCCCACAGATACGCCACTACGTGCCATGACCGGTTGACAATATAGACAGAATATGTATAGTTAGTTTGTCCTCAGTGCTCCGTCATGCACTGCTCGACATCGAACCGAAGAGGACCCATGCCCACGGTGCGACCTGATCCAACCCAGTTGCTTCCCCTGAAGCCGGATGTTTTCACCATCCTGCTCGTGCTGCTGGATGGCGAACGCCACGGCTACGGCATCATGAAGGAGGCCTCCAAGCGCGGCGGGCGTAGCGGACAGCTACAGCCCGGCGCCCTCTACCGCCTCCTCAAGCAGATGCTGGAGGGCGAATTGGTGGAGGAGCTCGACCGCCGCAAGGTGCCCGACAACAGCGACGAGCGACGCCGCTACTACTGCATCACCCCCTTCGGACGCCGTGTCGCCGCCGCCGAGGCGCAACGGATGGCGGAGCTGGTAGCGGCTTCCCGAGAGCGCGACCTGCTCGAAGAGGGAAGGCTCCCGTGAGTGATCGAGGGCAGCGGCAACGAGCCCCGCCGAGCCGAGGTCTCAGCCCCACAGATTCTTCTGTAGTTCGCCTCTCCGTTCGTTGCTACGGCGCGCTGCTGCGGATCTACCCCGCACCCTTTCGTGGTCGTTTCGGCGAGGATCTGGCCGAGGCCTTCACCGACAGCGCCCGGGAGAGCTGGGCTCGAGAGCGTCTCGCCGGGCTCGGCCGCCTGTGGCTGAGAGCCCTCGCCGACCTCGTCGTCGAAGGCTCCCGTGAGCGTCTCTCGATCGATGCGCCGCTGACGGTCAGGGCCCTCGATTCAGGGCTGAGGAATGAAGCCCACGACATCACAAGGCTTCGGCCCAATGCCACGATCGACCCCTCCGGCCAACGTGCGCCCAGTCCACTTCCGAAACGACAACACAAGCGAACGAGGCTGGCCGCAGATCCCCTCGTGCAGGATCTTCGCTTCGCGCTGCGGACACTGCGCAAGGCTCCCGTCTTCACCGCCGCCGTGGTGGTGACGATGGCGCTGGGGATCGGCGCGAACGCCGTCATGTTCGGTGCCGTCGACCG
>JBHHYG010000021.1:0-20131 GCA_046757445.1 Acidobacteriota bacterium | reverse complement strand
ACAGCCGCCGCGGCATCGGCCGCCACCTCCGAGGCTGTCGCGCCTCGAGCCGCGACGACGCCAATTGCGACGCCAGCCGCGGCCCCTGCGACAGCTGGCGCCACCCCCACCCAGGAGACCTCCCCGAAACTCTTTCAGCAGCTGCGATTCCGAACCATCGGCCCGGTGGGCAATCGCATCGCCTCTGTGGCCGGCCTCCCGGGTGAGCCGTTGACCTACTACGTGGGCGCCGCCTCCGGCGGCATCTGGAAAACCACCGATGGCGGCACCATCTGGGAGCCGATCTTCGACCATCAACCCGCCCACTCCATCGGCGCCTTGGCGGTGGCGCCCTCGGACCCCAACATCGTCTGGGCGGGAACGGGCGAGCCGCACATCCGCTCCAACGTCTCCATCGGCAACGGCGTCTACAAATCCACCGACGGCGGCAAGAGCTGGCGGCGGATGGGCCTCGAGACGACGGGCCGCATCTCGCGGCTGGTTATTCACCCCACGAATCCCGACGTCGTCTACGTCGCCGCTCTCGGCCACGGCCACGCCCCGCAGCAGGAGCGGGGCATCTACCGCAGCACCGACGGCGGCGAGAACTGGCAGCAGGTGCTCTTCGTCGACGAAAACACCGGTGCCTCGAGCCTGGTCATGGATCCGAACAACCCGCGCATCCTTTTGGCGGGCATGTGGCAGATCGCAATCCACACCTGGGGACGAGAGAGTGGCGGCCCCGGTAGCGGCATCTACATGTCGCGGGACGGAGGCGATACCTGGAGCAAGCTCGAGGGACACGGGCTGCCGAAGCTGCCAGTGGGCAAGGTCGGGCTCTGTGTCACGCCGCGTGACTCGGATCGCATCTACGCCCTCATCGAGACCGGTGACGGCGTCCCCTGGCACGGGCGTGAGACCGAAAGCGGCGAGCTGTGGCGCTCGGACGACGGCGGCGAGAGCTGGCAACTCATGAGCCACGATCGCAATCTCGGGGGCCGCACCGCCTACTACAACAACTGTGCCGTCTCGCCCGACGATCCCGACGACGCCTACTTCCTCTCGGCCGCCTTCGTGCACTCGATCGACGGCGGGCGGACCGGAGTGGTTCAGCGCGGCCTCCAGCGCCCCGGCGGCGACAACCACGACATGTGGATCGACCCGACCAACGCCAACCGGATGATCGTCGGCAACGACGGCGGCATCGGCATTTCCGTCAACCGGGGCAAGACGTGGCACCGCGTGCAGCTCCCCGTGGCGCAGATCTACCACGTGACCGTGGACAACCGCATTCCCTATTACGTCTACGGTAACCGCCAGGACGGACCCTCCACCCGCGGGCCGAGCAACAGCCGGCTGTTCGGCGGCTTCGGCGGCGGCGGTATCCCACGCGGCATGTGGCACTCGGTGGGAGGCGGTGAGAGCGGTTTCGCCACCCCCGACCCGAAGGACCCGGAGATCATCTGGTCGAGCGCCTCGGGCGCCGGCGCGCGGGGCGGGATCGTCATCCGCTACAACGAGCGCAGGCGTCAGTTCCGGCAGGTGGAGGTATGGCCGGAGAGCACCGGAGGCTGGCCGGCCGCCGAGCTCAAGTATCGTTTCCAATGGACCTTCCCGCTGCTCATCTCTCCCCACGACCACAACACCGTTTATGTCACCAGCCAGGTGGTGCACCGCACCACCAACGGCGGCCAGAGCTGGGAGGTGATCAGCCCGGATCTGACCACCAACGACAAGAGCAAGCAGGGGATCTCGGGCGGCCTCACCCCCGATAACATCGGCGTCGAGTACTGCTGCGTCATCTACGCCTTCGACGAGTCGCCTCGGCAGGCGGGGGTGCTCTGGGCCGGCACCAACGACGGGCTCGTGCACGTAAGCCGCGACGGCGGCCGCAACTGGACCAACGTCACCGACAAGATTCCCGACCTGCCGCCGGACGGCGTGGTGCGCAGCATCGACGCCTCCAAGTGGAACGCCGGCAAGGCCTACCTGGCGATCGAGCTCCACCAGGTCGGCAACTTCGCCCCCTACGTTTACAAGACAGAAGACTTCGGCGAGCACTGGACGAAGATCACCGACGGCATCGCCGAAAGCCCCTTGAGCTTCACCCGCGCCATCCACGAAGACCCGGTGCGGCCTGGACTGCTCTACCTGGGCACCGAGAACGCCCTCTATCTTTCCTTCGACGACGGGGCGCACTGGCAGTCGCTGATGACCAACCTGCCGGCGGCGCCGGTCTACGGCATCGTCGTGCAGGAGCAGTTCAACGACCTGGTGCTCGGCACCTACGGCCGCGGCTTCTGGATCCTCGACGACATCACACCACTGCAGCAGCTCACCCCGGAGATACGGGCCGCCGCAGCGCACCTTTTCGAGCCACGGCCTGCCTACCGCTTCCGCCCCATCACCTCCCCCATGTCCATGCCCAATGACCCCACCGCCGGCCGGAACCCACCCTATGGCGCGTCGATCAACTACTGGCTGGCCAGCGAGCCGGAGGGCGACGTCCGCATCCGCATCACCAACCAGGCCGGCGATATGATCCGCACGCTCGAAGGCACCAAGTCAGCCGGCATCAACCGCCTCTGGTGGGACCTACGCGGCGAGCCTTCCACCCAGATCAAGCTGCGCACCAAGCCGCTGTACGCCGACTGGGTGGATCTGGGAGAGGATGGCTGGCGAGACGGCGGCGGCCGCATCTCGATTCTCGAGCCCCCGGGCACCTTCACGGTGAGCCTGGAGGTTGGCGGTCGACAATTTAGCCAGCAGCTTCGCCTGCTGAAGGACCCGAACTCCGAGGGCAGCGAGGCTGACATCGCCGCGCAGACCGCCATGCTGCACGAGCTGCAGAGCGACATGAACACCGCCGCCGATCTGGTCAACCGCATCGAGTGGGTCCGCCGCCAGCTGGCCGACCTGCGGGAGCGCCTGCAGGATCTCGCCGACGGGGAGGAGCTCGTCGGTGCCGCCGACGAGCTGGGCGGTACCTTCGTCGCCCTCGAAGAAAAGCTCATGCAGCTGAAGCTCACCGGCACCGGCCAGGACGGGGTGCGGTGGCCGGCGATGCTGGTAAGCCGCATCGGCTATCTGGCCAATACCACTGCCATCGCCGATTTCCCGCCCACCGACCCGCAGCGGCAGGTGCAGCTACTGCTCGAGGAGCGCCTGCAGCGGGCCCAACAGGAGATGGACAAGCTCCTGCGCACGGACCTGCCGGCTTTCAACCGGCTGCTCGAGAAGCGCAACCTCGGCCCGGTGATCCAGTAGCTACCGTCAGGGAGTAGCGGTCAATGGTCCGACGTTGGTTTTTCGCAATCTCTTCCATCCTCGTCGCCGGGCTGGTCCTCGTAGGTCCAATCTGGCCGCCCCTCCTCTGGTCGCTGGTTCTCATCGCACCGCTCATCGTTCTGGGGCTGTACGACACCTTGCAACGTCAACACACCATCCTGCGGAACTTTCCGCTCATCGGTCATGGCCGCTACCTCTTCGAGCTGGTTCGGCCCGAGATTCAGCAGTATTTCATCGAATCGAACGTCGATGCCTTCCCCATCGAGCGGGAGTTTCGAAGCATCGTTTACCAGCGCGCCAAGGGTGAGCTCGAAACGCAGCCTTACGGCACGCAGCGCGACGTCTACCGGATCGGATACGAGTGGGCGAGCCCGTCTCTCCATCCGGTCGATCCACCCGCCGAAGCCTGTTGCTTGACCGTCGGCGGTCCCGACTGCACGCGACCCTACCTGGCCTCGCTTCTCAACATTTCGGCCATGAGCTTTGGGGCGCTGTCGAAAAACGCCATTCTCGCCCTCAACCGCGGGGCGGCGAAGGGAGGCTTTGCCCACAACACCGGCGAAGGAGGAATATCGCCCTACCACCTGGAACCGGGTGGGGATCTGATCTGGCAGGTCGGAACGGGGTACTTCGGATGCCGCACCGCCGACGGAGGCTTCGATGCCGATCTGTTCGCTGAGCAGGCCGCCCTCGAAAGCGTAAGGATGATCGAGCTCAAGCTTTCGCAGGGCGCCAAACCCGGCCACGGGGGGATCCTGCCGGGTGTGAAGGTAACGCCGGAGATCGCCCGCATTCGTGGAGTCCCTGTCGGCGAGACGGTCTACTCACCCCCCGGTCACCGGGCCTTCTCGACTCCCGAGGGACTTATCGAATTTGTCGCCAGGTTGCGCCAGCTGGCGGCTGGCAAGCCTGTCGGCTTCAAACTCTGCGTCGGCCGGCGCAGCGACTTCTTTGCCGTCTGCAAGGCGATGCTAGAGACCGGGATCATGCCCGATTTCATCTCCGTGGACGGCGGTGAAGGAGGCACGGGGGCGGCGCCTCTGGAGTTTGCGAACTCGGTCGGCATGCCAGCACGGGACGCATGGATCTTCGTGCACAGCGTTCTGCGAGGCGTGGGCCTCAGGGATCGCATTCGCATCATCGCCAGTGGCAAGATCCTCACCGGCTTTCATATGGTGCGGGCCCTCGCTTTGGGCGCGGATCTATGCGCCTCGGCCCGCGGCATGATGCTCGCCCTCGGTTGCATTCAGGCGCTGCGCTGCAACACCGACCACTGCCCGACCGGTATCACCACCCACAACCCGGCCCTCGTCCATGGCCTTGACGTGGGTGACAAGGGAGAGCGCGTGGCCCGCTTCCACGAGCGCACCATCGAAGGATTCCTCGAATTGCTAGGGGCCATGGGAATCGAAGATCCTGCCGAGCTGCAACCGCAGCACATCTTCCGCCGCGTCGACGATCTGCGTGTCCGCCACTTCGGGGAGATCTACAAATTCCTGGCAGTTGGCCAGCTACTACACGACGACGAGGTGCCCGAGGACCAGCGGGCCGACTGGCATGCCGCCAGGCCGGACCGCTGGTAGACAACACCCAAGGGCGCCCTACTTTCTATGCAGGCCTGTGAATTCAACGTGGGCTACGGCATCCGGCTGAACCGTGACCTCGACAGTCTGCGATGCTAGTCGCTCGTGCCAAAACGTGAGGCTATAGGTTCCAGGCGGAACTCCCTCTATGACGAACTGGCCCCTTTCGTCGGTGGTCGCGAAGTAGGGTGTCGGGCACACGACGATGTAGCCGCTCATCTCTGCATGCACGTTGCAAAGCAGCGTGACCACGCCGAGGTTGCCGCAGGTCACGCTTTTCTTGTCTCCCGCCGGATACGTTCCGAGGTTGAATTGGCACACCGAGGATTTCGTCGTGTAGACGTTGTGCCGCACCTCGTCGGTGTTGGGAAAGTCAACGGTCGAACCCACCAGCACCGGCAGAACGTGCGGCGTGAACATCAAGTTCTGCTGGTCCATCACCGGATTCACCGCAGGCGGATCGAATTGCTCGCCTTCTGCTCCCACGATGTAGACGGCGGCGGCGTACCTCCGTGCGAACGGGCTGGAAAGGACGCCTTTGATCGCGCCGGCCTGCGCACCGCCCCCCGAGTCGATGCTGCGGGCCGCGATCGACTTGTTGATCGGGTCGCGCTGTTCTCCCAGCGCGAATCCAGCAGCGATGAGCAAGATGCTCAAGGCGATGCCGGAGTTGATCCGCGGGGAGCACACCTCGGTCAGCCACATTGTGCTCATCTCCGACCCTGGCTTGCTACGGCTTCACTTCAACCGTAGTCACCTTACTCCCCTCGACGGTCACGCTCCATTGGTGGCTCTGTAGCTTGGCTAGCGCACTCCTCGACCGACGATGCCCTGATTCTTCACTTCCTCATCCCAGACGCTGAAGGACAGCATCATCCCAGCGTGCAGGTGCTCGGTGATATTGCAATGCAGCACCCAATCGCCCGGGTTCGACATATCAACCAGGATATCCACCGTCGATCCTACCGGGACCATCGTAGTGTCCTTCCAGACCAAATTCGGGTTCGGCACGCCGTCCATCTCCAGGACCAGAAAACGCTGGCCGTGGAGATGGATGGGATGGTTCATTGGATGGATGGTCATGGGATCGTTGAAGATGCGGATCTTGGCGACGTCACCGACATCAAAATCCCAGTGGATCTCCATGTTCTCCCTGTCGGTGTCCGGCTCGTGGAGGAGCCAGAAGACCTGCCCGCCGGTCGCCAGCCAGTTCATCATGGGCATGGTGTCGTTCCACTCCATCGGCGGGGCGTAGATTCCCTTCTCGAACTCGAGCGACTGCACGATCGGCAGCGGTAGATCCCTCACCCGTAGGGTCAGTTCCAGACTGTGGTCTGGCGGCTTGTCGAAATACGGGCGGAAGGCGTCAATATCGCGCCGTACGTCGTCGTTTTCACGCAAGCGCTCGAAGCTTTCCCCGTAATCCTCGGCCACCGGCTCGTTCGCCACCTCTACCGTCCCGAGGTGATCCACGTGCGGGTAGAACTGACCGCGGAAATGGTCGATGGCCTGGATAGTGTTCTCGATCTCTACCTCGCCGGGCGTCGGGAAGCGTACCTCCACCACGTAGCGCTCGGCAGGCGCGATCACCACGCTTTGCACCCATTCCTCACGCTCGAACTTGCTGACGTCGGACGCCACAATCTTGATGGGAGCCCCACCGAATGTAACGTTGAAGATTCTCGAGTTGGCGACGTTGGTGAGAAAGAAACGCACCACTTCGCCGCGCTTGACGGAGAGGTCGTAATCGGTGGTGCCGTTGACCAGCATGACGTTGCCGAAGCGTCCCATGAGCGTGTGGGTCGGCACGTCCCGCCCCCACGGGATCAATCCCATACCGTCCATGAGAATGTCGTCGAGGAGAAGCACTTCTTCTCGGTTCACCGGGCTGTAGTAGCCTGCCTCCCTGGGAGCAACCAGCAGGTTGCCGTAGAGGCCGAGGTCCTGCTGGATGTCCAGGCGGATGTGGGGGTGATACCAGTACACTCCGGCGTCTGGGAAATGGACTTCGTAAGTGAATGACTCTCCCCGAGCAACGGGAGCCTGCGTGATCGTCGGCACACCGTCAAAGCGGTTGTCGAGGCGCACTCCGTGCCAGTGAACCGTCGTCGGCATTTCGATGGCGCTCTTGAAGTGCACGATGATCGTTGAGCCTTGCTCCGCCTTGATGAGTGGCCCTGGGTACTGGCCGTTGTACCCGTACATGACGAAGGTCTTGCCGTTGATGGTGCGCCGCACCAGTGCCGCCTCGAGCTCGAGGGTATCGCCGTCGGCCATGTCGACCACTTCTGCCGGAATCGCCTCCGGGAACATGTTGGGGTCAATGCCGGTGCCGGCCAGGAAGGGATCTGCTGGGGGCATCGTGTTCTCCAGGCCCGGCATCATTGGCATCTTCCCCATCGGCGGCATACGCCACCTCACTTCACCCTCCTCTGACCCACCACCCCTCATGTGGCCCTGGTGCTGCTGTTCCGATGCCGAGCCGGCGGGTACCAACAGCGCGGCCAGCAGGATCGCCGCCTTCGCATACATGCCTCGCAGTTGGCTCGAGCGCGATCGCCGCTCGGCGAGGGTGCCAGCCTGACTTGCGCCGCCGCTGGCCACCCAACGCATCATGGCCGCCTCATGACCTGTCGTGCTTCGTCCAAGATCTCTGCTGTAACCATCGCGACCCCTCGCTGGCTGGCGAATTTCTCTACCGCCGAGCGGATCATGCGGCGAACGAAGTAGGGAGCCTTCTTCAGGCGCGTCTCCGCTTCCAGTGTCCAGGAAAGGCCAGCTTCGCTGTGGCTTGCAACAGGCTCGTCGGTCCCGGGAACGTAGGAGCACCAGGGATCTTCGGCAAGGGGATCACCGTTGATGGAGTAAGCCCGGGCACGGCATCCACCGCACAGATCCCTGTACTCGCAGGTACCGCAACGGCCCTTCAGGCTCGCCTCCCGGAGTGCTCGAAAGAGAGGGGCCGACCCCCAAATGTCAGCGAACGAACGCTCTCGGAGGTGACCGGCGACAAGGGGCAAATAGGGGCACGGCGTGACATCTCCGTCGGGGGTGATCCTGCAGTAGTTCTTGCCGGCCATGCATCGAGCCGTGTCGGACTCGAGGAGGATCGAATCCGGTTTCGTCTGCGCCAGCACGCGACGGAATGTCGGCGCGCAGCGAGGACGGATCATGATCCCATCGTACTGCACAAGTGTGAGCTGGTGGAGCAGACGCTCGTACTCCTCGGGATTGAGATCGACAAGGCCCTGCCCCCTGCCAGTGCAAACCAGGAAAAAAGTTGTGAGCGTCCGAGCCCCGGTATCGCGCGCAAAGCGGATGACTTCCGGGAGCTCCGCGAAATTCTCACGGGTGAGTGTCATCTGGATCTGCACATCGAGACCAGCTCGGCGCGCGGACTCGATGCCGCGGACCGTAGCGCGCCAGGCACCCTGCTTGCCGCGAAACTCATCGTGGCGCCGGGCAATCAGCGAGTCCAGGCTGATTCCGACTCCCGATAGTCCTCGCGCCGCCAGCTCGCACGCGCGCTCATCGGTGAGCATCGTTCCATTCGTGCCGAGCACGACCATCATGCCGGCCGCGGTGGCTCTGGAGACGAGCGTGTCCAGATCGTGTCGCAGCAACGGCTCGCCACCGGTGAGGATCAACAAGGTTCTCGGGTTGAGCGTTGAGATCTGGTCGACGACGCGGAGTGCTTCGTCCGTCGAGAGTTCCCCCGGCGCTGCCGATGAGGCATCGATATAGCAATGCTTGCATCGCAAGTTGCATCTTTGGGTGAGATTCCAGGAAATCAGGTAGGGCTCGAAGCCGCTACCAGCGTCTCTGTCTCTCAACACCATGCTCGTCATCTTTCCTTCCGCGGCGGCGGCCCGCATCGGGCAGGAAGATCGCCCTTGTCGTGGCCGGGGAGCGGAACGCCATGGCTGCTCTTCGCCGCAGTGACGACTTCGTCGGTGATTCGCGTCAGCCCACGGGAGCGGGCGTAGGACTCGATCGCCTTTCTCACCATCGGCTTCATGAACGCCGGTATTGCCTGCAGGCGTTCATCTGCCTCCTCGCTCCATGCTATCGGCTCCTCATCCGCTCTCTCGTTCACCACCAGCACGTTGCAGGGGACCAGCCGCACGAGGGTCTCGGCGGTGTTGCCGATCTCCGAATCGTCGGTGCGGTGCATGCCAAAGCGGGAGACGACAAGCAGCGTCGGGTCAACATCTCTGGCTCTCGAGGCGATCTCGTAGGCGGGCTTCCCCGTTAGCAGGTGGGTGTCGATCTTCTGCCCTCTCCCTTGAGCGACGACCCCTGAATTGTCGAGGTAGCCTCGGTAGAGGTTCTCGAGACCCTTGTCGATGATGCGGGCGTGTAGATCTTCCTGCTCCTTGAAACGAAAGACCTTGGCGTCTTTCTCGGACAGCACCCCGGCGATTGAATCGAAGGCGACGGGATGAAAATTGGGGTCGAAGCAGGTGGCCACCTCGACCCGGCCACCAACCACCTTGGCGAGCTTGAGGGCCTTGCGCAGGGCAGCGTAGGACTCTGGACTGCCGTCGACGCCGACGAGGATGGTGCCGCCGATCGTCCGGTCATCCCTTGTCACAAGGACATCGGTTTGCGCCCTGCGCAGGAACCTCTCGCAGACGCCACCGAGCGCCCAGGGCGGACACTGACCGTCGAGGGAGGCCAATCCCAGACCACGGGCCCCGATCACCGCCAGATCGTAGCCATTGGCGGATTCACGGGCCAGCTCGACGTAGTGCTTTCCCTCGATGCTCTTGCCCTCGTATCTGACACCGTCGAGCGCGGCGCGCGAGGCCGCGAGGTAGGAGTCGGAAATCAGCTGCAGTCCCTTGCCGATGAGCGATTCGTGGGTGCGGCGGGAGGCTTCGAGACGCTTCGGATCCTGATACCTGCTCGGCAGGCTGGGCTCGAGATCGGCGAATCTCCGGTCGTGCAGGCGCGCCGCATAAACGTGCGCTGCGACAACCGTGGCATCGAAGGTCCGGGCGAGGAAGCCAGCCTGGCGGGTGGCATCTACCGAGCAGGTCGAGTTGTCAACAGCCAAGAGAATCCTACGGTATGGCATTCGAGCCCTCCTTCTGGCGGTAGAGCATGCGCCAAAGGATGGCGATCTCTCCGAAGACCACCAGCATGAGCAACCACGGGAAAGGCTGGCGCTGGAGATCGGAAGCGGCGGCCGTTTGATCTCGCACTGGCGAAGATTGGCCGCCGAGCTCCAGCAGGTATCGAGCTAAGCGTTGCACGTCGGGCGGGGAGATCGTCCGACCCCAGGGCGGGCACAGGTTGGACTTGCCGTGGGTGGCGGAGCCGTCGCGGATGGCGGCGACGAGGTAAGCTTCGTCTGCCTCGAGCGTTGTCAGGTCTGGGGGCTCGGGTGACAGTTCGCTTGCCCACAGCCTGCCGCCGCCGGTGGCGTCTTCCCCGTGGCAATGGGAACAGTAGTGCCGGTAGATCTCCTCTGCAGTCGCCAGGAAAGCACCCGTGGCCTGGTGCCGGCGGTCTATGAATCCCGGGCCGCCGATGGCCGGCTCGCCCTGCAGAAGCTGTTGGCCCTCCGCCAACCTCGGGCTGATCCACAGCATAGGCACGGTGAAGCCTATGACGCCTAGCAGCAGCGCCAGCGCCTTCATTGTTTCCTCGTCGACAAATACGCCGCGAGAGCCCGCGCTTCCTCGTCCGATAGCCCGAAATCGGGCTCGGCGGAGTAGGGGTTCACGGCATACGGGTTTTTCAGGTGGTACCAGATGTATCCGGCCTTCAAGCGGTCGCCGACGCTCATCAGGCTCGGCCCGACGACCCCTTCAGCACCCTCGCTGACGCTGTGGCAGGAGAAGCAGCCTTTCTCCCGGAAGACCTGGCGTCCACGCTGGACTTCCAAGGAAGTGACCGACCCTCCGGGGATCGCCGTCGGGATGCGCGGGTCGAGGAGGTTGGTGCTTACGTAGGCTGCAATGGTTCTCGCCTCCTTGGCGGTCAAGTTGAACTTCGGCATCTGTTGGGAAAGCGGCCGGATCATGTCGGTTGATGCGACAAACTGCTCTATCCAGGACCTTTGCAGCCGGCTCCCCTCGCCGGTGAGGTCGGGCGCGTAGGTACCCCCGCGCCCTTCGACCGAGTGGCAGCTCAAGCACCGCAAATCGTAGACGAGGAACTCGAAGGTACCGGCCGGAGGAGGTGGTTGGCGCTCGGGCAAGCTGAGCACCTCGGTGATTCCCTTGATGTCGTGGCAGACGACGCACCGCGACATCTCGACCGTTCGTTTGCCGCGGGTGACGCGCTGTGGGTCGTCAAGTGTCTCCCAGCTATCTGGCGCTTCTGAGGCCTCCTCGGCTACGGGGAGGAAGGCGTCGTCGCGTAGGATGTACTCGACCAGCGCCTTGATGTCGTCGTCGGAGAACCTGTAGCGGGGCATCAAGGTTTCGGCGAAATAATCTTTGGGTTCCTTGATCCAACGGTAGAGCCATTCTCGCTTTAGCTTTGGGCCGGCGATCTGTAGATCGATCCCCCCCACGCGCAGGTCCACGAAACCCCCGATGAGGTTCCCTCCGGGGCCGTTGACGCTATGGCAGATGGTGCAGCGCGCGTTACCCCAGGCAGCTCTGCCGCGGTCGGCGAGATCCAGCGCTTCATCGAACTCATCGTCGTTCATCTCGTCGAACCCTTTGTCCGCCCATGCCGGCCACCCGACGCTGGACGCGGGAGGCACGTTGAGGCTCTTCAGGAAGGCCATGATGTCGAGAACCTCGTCCTCCGAGAAGCGGAAATCGGGCATGCGAGCTGAGGGGTGGTTCTTGGGGTCTCGGAGCTTGGACCACAGCCATTCGGGCTCGACCTTGCTGAAGATGTTCCCCAGTGGTGGGCCGTTTTTCGGGCGCTCGTAAGGGTTGAAGAGGGTCGTATCTGCCGGCCTCGCCTCGACGGCGACCAGGGCGACCAGCAAAGCCGCTAGCCCAAAGATCTCAACGGGCCGTGAAACGCGCGCGCGCCATTGTGCGCGCGCAGCCGCGAGCCGCAAAGAGATTCCGGCTAGAGCAGATCTCACACTACAGTTCTTGGCGCCCGCACTAGCCCGGTGGTGTGAAATGCGGGCGAGAGCGCTCGAGGGTCTCATTGCTCGATCCTCGACAGTAGCGCCCGCTCGGCGATGACGGCGCCCAGCAGGAATGCCAGGGCAAACAACCACGAGCGTATCGAGCGCGGCGGTTCCAGGGTGGCGTACAGCCAAGTGGAGATCGCGCGCACGTTGCCTCTCTCAGCGTTGGCGCCGTCGCGCACCGAAACCAGGAGGGGGACGAACGTGCCAGGCTTGAACTCCGGCTCGCCCACCAATGCCCGCCGGAAGATGATGTGCCAGCGGCCCCTTTCCCAGGAGGCGACGGCGCGAAAGGAGGCGGTGTGCGCTTCCAACGCGCCGCTACCCTGCGCGCTCCATTCTTCGGTGGAATTTGCCGCTTGCCAGTGCCAGACCCTGACGGAATTGTTCATGTCACCAAAGACAAAATAGGGCTTGCTGCCCTCAGCCGCGGCAAACTGCAGGAGCGCCGAATCCGGATAGCTATGACTATCGGTCGGGCCGGTCGGATCGTCCCACTCGAGGAGGAAGCAGATCTGAGTGCCGTTCCACAGCGCCCGAGCCGTGACCGACGCCGCCGTGGGCGTCCACCAGCGAAGCGGTGGAGCCTGCACCACCTGGCCGGCCAGCGGGACGACAACGGCTCTGGCCAACTGCCATGAAGGAGCGTCGACGGAGTCGGGGAGATCACCCTCCACTCGGGCTGCTGCAACGACGAAATCCTCGCTGCTCGCCGAAGGCTCCTTGTCCAGTGAGGCGACGTAGGTGGCCAGGTCCCAGCGTTGCTGCTCGGAGAGCAGATCTTGGTATGGTCCCATCGGCGTGCCGTTCAGTCCGGTGGTGATCCGCATGTAGATGTCGCGCGGCTCGTGCCCGCCCTTGAAGCCCCAACCACGGGTGAAGTCTCTGGCTACAAAGGGCAGGCCCCACTCGAAGTTGAGGGTCTTGGTGATACCGCCATCGCCGCGGCCGGCGTCGCCGTGGCACATGAAGCACCTGGCCTGGCGGTAAACTTCCTCGCCGCGTGGGGCCGAGCCCGGCGCCGAGGGAGGCGGCCCGATCGGATCGCGGGATTCGTTTTCAAAGCGGGGGCTGAGTGACTTGATGTAAACAACGAGCTGTCGAATCTCTTCCTCGCTGAGGACGTTCTCCCAGCCCTCCATCGGTGTTCCGGGCAACCCCCTTGAGATCACCCTGGAAAGGTCCTCGTCGGTCGGAAGTTGGCCGTGAGGTGTGGAGCGGATCTTGTAGTCGGCGCCGACGAAGTCGCGAGGCCGGGGGAGCATACCCGCAGAAGAGGGTCCGTCACCGCGCCCCTCGTCGCCGTGACACCACCGACAGCGTTGCCGGTAGATCTTCTCGCCAGGCTGCTGGGCTTGGGCCGGTACGATGGTCGTCGCCAGTGTCAGCAGGCAGGTCAGTTCGAAGACGACCGCTCGCATTGGCTACTGCCTCTTCGCCGGTTTTACCCCGGCGTTGGTGTACTCGAACATGATGACTTTCCAGATCTCCTCATCGCTCAGGACGTTCTTCCAGACGGGCATGGCGGAGCGATACTCGATGGAACCCCGGGGCAGACCGGGTCCACCTTCCTTGATCCTCCAGTAGAGGTAGTTCTCGTCGAGCTGGGCGATCGTCCCAGTGTCGCGGAAGTTCGCGGGTCTTGGCTGCCAGGCCCGGGCAAACAGTCCGTTGCCGCTCTGTGCGTCGCCGTGACACATGGCGCAGTTCCGCGTGTACAGGACGCCGCCCTGACGAATGTTTTCCTCGCTCCATGGCAGCGGGTTTTCGATGGCGACGTACTTGTTGGGTAGGTTGAAGTGGATTCCCGGAGGGTCTGCTGGAGGCTCAGGGAGCTCGCTGGTGCTCACGTAGGCCTGCCATCCGACCAGTATCGGGATGAGTCCCAGCAACGCTCTACGGCCTGCGCGGGCGGCGAGAGAAGGGGGGTTCGGGTTGCCGAGAAAGTCGATGAGTGGCTGAGTGACCTGTTGCCAACGACTCTCTCGCACCGAGAAGTAGAGCAGGATCGCCACCGCGGCCATGCCCGTGTACATGGCCACGAGGCTGGCCGGCAAAGGTGCCCGAGTACCCGTGAGCATCTCGGTCAGCGGCGCGACGCCGTATTCAAAGAAGGCGTAGAAGGCTGCCAAAATCAATGCGCCCCATGCGATAGGCGGTAGCCGATGGCCCGGTCGCCTCATGGCTGCCCCTTTTGCTCAACGAGAAAGGCAAGAAGGTCGTAGACGTCCTTCGGTGTCAATAGCTCCGCGAAGTTCGCGGGCATGGGTGAGGCCGGGGGGTTCACGAACTGGATGACTTCTGCCGGTATGCGTTCCTCAATCCATCGCCCTCCCTGCAATACCTTCAAGGTCAAACCGGTTTCCTGGTCTCCGGCTACATATTGACCGCAGTAACGTTTGAACTTGCCGTCGATCCGGGTTCCCACGATGGTGTCGCCAACCACCTCAACCTGTGAGAGGTCGATCTCCCGCTCTCGTATCTCACCATTCTCATCCACGCTCAGCCGCAGCGAGCGCGGGGTCTCCTGGTTGGGGATCCACGCCAGCGGTACTCCGCGAAGGAGGACGCGACCGGGTTCCTGCCAGATCACGTTGATCTGCTTGTACCCTTTCACGATCACGGCGCTGGGGTCGAGGATCGATTCCAGGATGTACTCCGGGCTCTGCGAGGCGCCGATGGCTGTCAACTCCGGCCCGCCCTCCTTGCCCTCGGCGCCGATGCGGTGACACCTGAGACAGTTCTGCTCCTCGAGCACCTTGTGACCGCCTGCTGGATCGCCTGCGAATATGGGCAGCCTGGCCCGCTCCACCCCCACCTCTGGCTTGAGGATGCCCCGGCGCCAGGGGTCCTGTGCCGCCTTGACCTCATCGATGAAGGTTGCATCAGTGTCGCTTCCGAGCGTGTTCAGAAAAGCAATGACCGCGAGGATCTCGTCGTCAGGGAGGGCGATCGGTGGTCGGTTGACCGGTGTCATCTGGTTGCTGGGATACCCTGGCACGACGAAGGCGTTGGGGTTGTAGACAGACTCCACCAGGTACTGGGCGGCGCTATATCCGGGCTTGCGGCTCGGCGCCCTCTCTCCGAGGCCCTCCTGGTTCGGGCAGCGGGCTTTCGGATCCTCGCCGAGCGAGTGGCAGGTCAGGCACTGAGCACGATCGCTCATGAAGATGCTCCTGCCCGCCGCCACCAGCGCCTCAGGTGACTCGCCAATCTCGGTGGTGGACTCGGTAACCGGCTCGCTCTTGAGCTGCGGCACTGCTGTGCAAATGTAGACAAAAGCCGCGATGGTGGCGGCAACGAACAGCACGATCTTTTTCGCTTCGCTCATGTCGTTTCCTTTGTCCGCATTCCGAAGCGGAAGACAAGGAACAACATCGCCAGGAAGATCATGGTGGTGGCGGCGATAACCATAGCTCCGTATCCCATGGTTGGCGTGTACGCCTGCGGCGAGGTGTCCCGCACGACGCCGTAGATGTGCCAGATGTCGCGGATGCCTGAGCGCACAAAGCCCATCAGGCCAATGGTCAGAGTGAAGGTCACAGCTAGCAGCACCAACACGTACTGCGAGCGCCGCGGCATCTTGCCCCATTCGACCTCGCCCAACGACTTGGCGCCAAAGAAGAGAAAGAGATCAAGCGCGGTGATGACGGTCATGGCGAAGAGCACGGCCATGACCTGGTATACGGAGTAGCCAATGCGGACCTCGGCCTCCACGAAGTAGCCCTTGATCCCAAAGAAGACGACGATACCAGCCGCTGTTGCCAGCACCGACCACTGCAGCAGGTCGCCGATCCGGCCCCGCACGACGAACATGTCTAGCAACGCCAGAGCGAAAAAAATGGCAAATATGATGGTGACTAGCCGGAAGCCCGCTGCATGATGAATTCCGGGCGTCTGTCGGAGTCGTTCGAGTTCGGCTTCCTGTCGATCGAGTTCCTGTAGTTGCACCAGTACGGTAGCTGCCGTCGCGTTGCTCGACCGCACTGCCGCCTCTAGTGAGTCGTGGGACCCGATGAGCTGAGTGCGCAAGGCCGTCACCTGGCGCTGTGCATCGGGCAAGCGCTTCTCCGCCCTGGCGCCCTCGCTGAGGAAACCGTTGACGCCGCAGAAAAGAATGGGAAAGAGAGAGAGCGCGACGACAAAGATAGGCGCTCCCATGCCGCCCGCCGGGCGTTGGGATGTTCTCTCTTTGTTGGCCCGCCGGTAGAGGACAAAGGAGACGAAGGTGGTGAGGATGACTAGGTTGACCACCGTGTTCTTGGCGCTCATGACCCCGAAGACCCCGAGCAAAGGATGGAAGGCGCCACCCATTCGACGGGCCTCTGCCAGTGAAGCCACCAGAGTGTGGGGGGTCATCCAGATCGCCATCGACAGAAAGATCAGGCACTCCATCCCGAGGACGTACCTGTAGTATCGGTGTCCTCCGGGGATCCTCCCGAGTCCGATCCACATGTAGTAATTGGCACTGATGAACAGGACACCGATGAGCACCGCCTGGATGATGAAAAGCCACGAGAACGCCCCGCCCATGAGGCTGGTTCCCATCTGGGCGCTGAAAGCGTAAATCTCCTTGCCCAGCCAGTAGCCAGCGAAGGGAAGGGGAATGAGCGCCCACATGGCAACGAAGTTGCTTACGTAACCCATCCAGTCGTAATGGGCGCGCTCCTGATCCGAGCTGGCGGTGAGAAACCGAACGGCAGCGTAAGCGGCTGCGATCGAGCCACCGAAGGCGACGTTGGCGATCAGCCGATGGATGTTGATTGGCCACCAAAGCGGGTTCTGGATCGCTTCGCCGAGGGAAACGAGTGACCCCTCTGAGGTTACGCCTGCTGGACTCATCATGAAGGTCGTCCAGGCGTTGGCGATGAACATCAAGAGTGTGCCGATCAGGTTGAGGAGCACACCGACGCCGATGTGCAGCCACTTGAGGCGCCCCTTCATGGCGTCCCATCCGTAGTAGTAGACGGCCAGCAAGACGGCGTCGGAGATGATTGCGATCGCGTAGGGCAGGAAGGTCGGGGAAAAGATTCTCCCCATGTACGTCATGAACTTGGGGTAGAGAAAAACCAGGGCTCCCAAGCCGAGGACCCCGAGCATCGCGGTTGCCGTGAAGGCCAGCGCCAGGAGCCGGGTGAACTCCCAGGCGAGACGATCGTAACGTTCGTCCTTGGTGGCGGCACCGACGATCTCGACGATCATGGCGAAGATCGGCACCCCGAGGACGAACGCCGCAAACATCAGATGCAGCTCCATGACAACCCACACCACCGTGCGGGAGTCGAGTACGGGGAAGGTGCCGTACTCGGTGCTGATCCGCGGCAGTGCTACGAGCAGGAGCGTAGCTGCAACCGCCAGAAGGGCGCCGACCTTCGCCAGCGACACTAAGAGCTGACGCCGCAGCCCACCGGGGCGCATACCGGCCGCCAGGGGTTTTTTCGTCAAGGCTTCACGTTCACGGCGGTCGTCTCACCTGCCTTGACGCTCACCTCCCAGGTGCGGTTGAACTTGTTCCCTTCCTGGCTGTAGAACTTTTCACACCAGACGTGGAGCTTGTAGTTGCCAGGAGGAACTCCCTCCAGCCTGAATGCCGCAGACCTGCCAGCGCCCTTCTTAATGAATGCGTAGTAGGGGTTGTCCAGCACGACCACGTAGGCAGACATCTCGTCGTGGATGTTGCAGCGGTGAACGTAGACACCATTCTCATCCATCTCGAGATCTCTCGCCCAGCCCTCCATGCCTGTGCCGAGGTTGATTCTCTTGCCGTCTGGTGGGACTACGTAGACATTGTGCTTGGTGTCGTCGTGGTTCACGTACTCGACTGTCGTTCCCCTGAGCACCGGCAGAAGATGTGGCACGAACATCTTGTCTTTCTGGTCGATAATGGGCTTCTCGCTGGCCGGCTGGAAGGCACCATCAACCTTCTCCAGGTAGACGATCATCGGGTACTTGCGGATCCAGACACTTTGCAGGGTGCCCTCGAGGGTCCCCGTGGGGGTCGGCGGCGCAGCACCGTTCTGGGGCAAGAAACCCGCTAGAGCCAGCCACGCAATTGCTAATACGTATCTCATTACTGCTTCTTCCTTTCGTTGGTCGGTTCGGCAGCGTTCTCGGCCCGGCTGGCCAGATAGCTTCTATAGGCCTCGTAGGTTTCCGTCTGCCGGTGCTTTTGCGCCAGGCCCGTCTTGATGTACTCGGCGAGGCGGGCGATTTCCTCTTCGGAAAGGACGTTACCCAGATGCAGCTCTTCCTCTGTCTCGATCACATTGAGGTCGTCGACCCCTTGGCCCCACGAGGGCATGCCTTTCTGGAAACGTCCCTCGGTGACGGTGTTGACGATTTCCTCGAGGGGGTATTCGAACATGTCCTTCTTGAGGTCGAAGCCGAAGATTCCCTCCCCGCGCTGTCCGTGACAGGCCATGCAGTTACGGCGGAAGAGTTGCTCGCCAGTGAGGCTCGAGCCGATCTTGATCTTCCGAGACGGTGCCAGCCGTGCTTTCCACCCCATCCAGCGAACCACGCTCCTGCGCTCAACGTAGCTGTCGTCGACGGCCTCGACTTCGGGAAGCAGTACGGCGTCGGAGGTGCTCCTCGTCGTATAGGTGGCACGAACGGGCGTCGCAGGGGCGTAGAGCTCACCCTTGATCTTGTCGAACTCCACGTTCCCCCGAGCGCCGAGATTGATGGCAACTTTGCTGGCCGGCACGGGGGCGATACCGTGCGCGCCGTGACTGCGCCCAAGGAACGGGATACCGTCGTGGTCATCGTCGGCGCTGCGAAGCCCCCAGGAGATCTCGCCGGTGTTGTGGTCTTCGGACATCTGCATGCCGGAGTTGTCGAGCGATTGTGTCCAGAAGCGCACAAAGCGCTCGAGCATCGGCCGCGCCAGGTGTGCGGGCGATGCCAGAATCATCTCGCGAATGGCACCGTAGGCAGCCCCCAACTCCCACGGGGTGTAGATGACCAGATCAGATCCCAGCTCGCTGCGGTACAGGCCCGACGGCTCGTCCCAGTATCTCGAGTTGAGCAGGTTCCAGGTGCGCTTCGCCCGTTGCAGGTAGATGTCGTCGCCGGTCAGGTGCCATGCTGCCACTAGCGCCCGGATGCCGAAGAACTGGGGACGCATGAGCGTATTCTTGCCGACTCCGGTGCCATCGGGGATCCGGTAGCCCTTGTAGAACGATCCATCGGGTCCCTGCATACGCACGAGGAAGTCCGCCTGGGCTCTTGCCATCTTCCGTGCCTTGGCGCGCAACCGCGGGCTCGGATCGCGGCCGTGGGTCTGCAGCCGCTGGTCGTAGTCGTTGAGCGCCACGATGGCCATGGCGGAATCCTGCACCGACACCTCCTCGCCGGTCTTCCCCTTGCGAGTCCACTCGGAGGCCAGCACGCCGCTGGGAGTTCTGTGCATGGCCTCGAGGTTCTTGACGATCATGTCGGAGAGTCCCAGCGCCACGCGGTAGGTGCGTTGCTCGACGAGTCCGCCGTCGGCGGGCGGATCGACCGAAAAGACCGCCGCTTCCACATTGGGCGTCTTTTGAAAGCGGAAGGCCTGCTCGTAATAATCGGTTGTGGCCCACAGCAGAGAGGCCTGGTCCCAGAGCTGACTCGAGAGGTCTTTCGCGTGGTAGCGGTAGGGCCGCTCCGGCATTTCACCGACCATGATCAGCTCGGGACGGATCTGGTGAGGAATGTAGCGAAGCCCCTGGGCGGGGTCGTAGGTGAGCGGGTTGATGCCACCGAGCTTCCCCTTCTCGTCGGCGATCAGGGCCGCCTTGATGACCAGCAAGCCGCTCAGAGCGCCAACGGTCAGGGAGACGCCACGGAAGCCTTCGCCGCCGCTGGAGCCGAGCAGCTCGACGGTGCGGCTGGGATCGCCGGGGGCCGGGCCGTCGTGGTTGGACTTGAAAAAGCAGCGCGTCCAAACCAGCTTCTTCTTCATCGTCTGGGAAACGGTGCCGAGGTCGATGGTGCGATCCATGCTGTCGGCACCCCATCGGGAGCTGCGCCAGTCGATCAAGTAGGCTGGGATACCCCAGCCGTAAACCTTGTCGCTCTGCGGATCCGCGAAGGTGTCGACCGTCCGGATGGGACCGACGAAGTGCGGGTCGCCGGCGTTGTAGTCGAGCATGGTGGGGTTGGCGTCCTCGAAGACACGGGGCCAGCCTGACCG